>CAMBSA010000204.1 GCA_945869935.1 Bordetella parapertussis
CTCTGCGTGTACGACAGCCTCCTCGTGCCCAACAGCCTGATCTTCCCGCTCTGAGCGGGCAGGATTTCCTTAACAAGCAGCGAAGAAAGAGATCGATGAGCGAAGACTGGATTGAGGTTGCCAAGGCCGACGATATTTCCGACGAGGGCACCCTTCTGGTGGATTGCGCCGGCGAGCCGGTGTGCCTGTACAAGATTTCCGAGGGCATTTTCGCGACCCACGACACCTGCTCGCACGGCATGGCGAGCCTGGCCGACGGCTTCATCGTCGAAGGCAACCAGATCGAATGCCCCCTGCATCAGGGCACGTTCGATGTGCGCAACGGCCAGGCGGTAGGCATTCCCTGCAAGGTTGATGTCCGTAGTTATCCCGTGAAAGTTGAAAACGGCGCAGTATTCATCAAGGAGTCCTGACATGGCCGCAGTACTGTCATCCAAGATCCAGACCCGTCCCCTGAGCCCCAACATCGGCGCCGAAATTCTCGGGGTCGATCTGACGAAAACCATCGACGCCGGAACTGCCGCGGCAATTCGGGATGCCTGGTACGCGAACAATATCGTTCTGTTTCGGAACCAGAGCATTTCCGAGGAAGACCAGGTTCGGTTCGCGCGCCTCTTCGGAGAACTCGGGCAGGTGATCAACAAGCACGCCGGCGTCTCCAAACATCATCCCGGCGTGATGTTCATCTCCAACATCAAGGAAAACGGCGAGTTGATCGGCGCGCTGCCTGATGGCGAAATGATGTTCCACTCGGATCAGTGCTATAGCGAAGTGCCGAGCGCGGCCAGCATGCTCTACGCGATGGAAATTCCCTCCAAGGGCGGCGACACGCTGTTTGCCAACATGTACAAGGCCTACGAGGCAGTGCCCGCCGACATCAAGGCGAAGATCGAGGGACGGAAGGCACTCAACGTATACGACTATGCGAACGTTCCCACCCAGCGCGGTACGACTTCGAACGATGCGCCCCGATTCGCGCACCCGGTAGTTCGCACACATTCCGCTACCGGGCGCAAGGCGCTGTATGTCAATCGCCTGATGACCGAATACATCCTCGACATGGACCGGGCTGAAAGTGATGCCATTCTCGCGCAGTTGTTCGACATCGCCGAGAACCCGGCCTGGGTCTACGAACACAATTGGAAAGTGGGTGACATCCTCATGTGGGACAACCGCTGCACCTTGCACGCGCGCTCGGATTTCGACGCGAGCGAGCGCCGCCTGATGCGTCGCAGCGTGGTGCTTGGCGAAAAGCCTGTCTGACATGTCCACCATGCCGAAGGTCCGCCTTTCGATCGCGCTTGGCGAGTACGACCATACCCGTGATCTGACCAGCGGCCTAGTGCCGGTGGAAGGTGCGGAACTCATCGTTCTCAACCTGCCTCCGGAAGAAATCTTTTTCCGCTTCACATTTCACCGGGAATGGGACGTGTCCGAGATGTCGATGGGCAAGTACATCTCCCTGCGCTCCCAGGGCGACAAGAGCATCACCGCAATCCCGGTATTCGTTTCACGCGTATTCCGTCATTCGATGATCTATGTCCGCGACGATGGCAAGATCACCAGGCCGGAGCAGTTGAAGGGCAAGCGCATCGGCATTCCCGAGTGGGCGCAGACCGCGACCATCTACTCCCGCGGCATGCTTGCGCATGAAGCAGGCGTTCCGCTGACGTCCGTGAAATGGTTCCAGGCAGGGGTGAACGAAGCGGGGCGGGTGGAGAAGGTCAAGCTCAAGCTGCCCAAGGGCATCCGCTATCAGAGCGTTCCCGACCGGTCCCTGAATGACATGCTGCTCGCGGGCGATCTCGATGCCGTGCTTTCCGCGCGTCCTCCCAAAGCGTTGGGCAAGGGTGTTCGTCGCCTGATCCAGGACTTCGAGCAGGCCGAGGAAGCGTACTTCCGCAAGACCGGCATTTTCCCGATCATGCATGTTGTCGTGATCCGCACCGAGTTGCTCGACCGTTATCCGTGGCTGGCCATGAACCTGCTCAAGGCCTTCGAGGAGGCGAAACAGCGCTCGCTTGCACGCATGAGCGACATCACCGCCTCGTACGCGCCGTTTGCCTGGATTCCGGGCTACGCTGCAAAAATGCGTTCGCTGTTCGGCGAGGATTTCTGGCCCTACGGCCTCGAGAAAAACCGCACCACGATCGAAGCGTTCCTGAAATTCGGTTTCGAACAGGGGGTTTGCCACAAGAAGCTCTCGGCAGAAGAGCTCTTTGCCAAACAGGTACTGACTTCATACAAGGTCTGAACAGTCCAGGAGGACGAGATGAAAGGATTCACCAGCACAGTAGCGGTGGCGCTTGCCTTCGCGGCCTTTTCGTCGGCCGCCATGGCACAGGGCTTTCCGAGCAAGCCCATGAAGATCGTTGCTCCCTACGCGGCAGGCGGAGCGGCGGATCTGATGGCGCGGTACATCTGCGACAAGTTCCCGCAGTCGATGGGACAGCCTTGCGTCGTGGAAAACCGACCGGGTGCGGGCGGCATCATCGGACTCGATTTCGTTCTCAAGTCCGAGGCGGACGGGCACACCCTGGCGATGATGCCAAACAACCTGTCCATCATTCCGACCCTGTACGCAAAGGTGCCCTACGACACGTTGAAGGACGTCGCGCCGATAGCACTTGTCTCGAGCACACCGGTGATGATTGGCACGCATCCGGGTATCCCCGCGAAAACGTTTCAGGAACTGATGGCTTACGCCAGGGCCAACGACGGTAAGGTGAACTTCACCACTTGCGGCCCCGCTTCTCCGCAGCACCTCGCGGGTGAAATGCTCGGCTCGCTCGCCGGGTTCAAGTGGGCGCATATTCCCTACAAGGGCTGCGGCGCTGCCCTCGCAGACGTGCTCTCCGGAACCGTCCCCGTCTTCATCAGCACCTATGCGCACTTTGCACCCCAGATCAAATCCGGAAAGCTCAAGGGCCTTGCCATGCTAGGTGGCAAACGCAGCCAGTTTGCGCCCGAGTTCGCCACGGTTGCGGAATCCGGCTTCCCCGGTTATGAGATTGACGTCTGGTTCGGGCTTGTCGGATCAACCCGCCTTCCGCCGGCGGTGATTGCCCGGCTCAATGCCGAGGTGAACAAAGCGCTGCAGCTACCCGATCTGCGCGACAAGCTGCTCACCGGTCAATACGAGCCGCTGGGGGGCACGCCGGAACGATTTGCCGAAGTCATCCGTGTCGACATTGCGAAATTCGGCAAAGTCATCCGGGATGTCGGCATCAAATCCGAATAGGGCGATACGCATGGCCAATTCCCGTTTCGACCTTGGCGACCGTGTCGTAGTTGTCACCGGCGCCGGTGCCGGTATCGGCAAGGTCTATGCCTCTGAGCTCGCGCAAGCGGGCGCGCGGGTGGTCGTCGCCGACATCGAACAGGAGGCAGCCAACGCGGTGGCCGAAGTCATTAATGGCAACGGCGGCAAGGCGGTGGCTGCCCGGGCCGACGTCACCAGTGAATCGCACATGGCGCACATGGCGGATGTCGCGATGCATGCGTTCGGCCGCATCGATGCCCTGGTGAACAACGCTGCGCTGATGAGTACGCTCGCCCGTCGTCCCTGGCACGAGATTCCGGTCGACGAGTGGGACCGTGTCATGCAGGTAAACCTGCGCGGCATGTTTCTCGCCTGCCGCGCGGTGTACCCGCAGATGAAAAAGCAGCAATCGGGTTCGATCGTGAATATCTCTTCGAGCCGGGTGTTCGAAGGCACGCCCAATCGCCTGCATTACACGACCTCCAAGGCGGGTGTGGTGGGTTTCACCCGGGCCCTTGCGCGCGAGGTCGGGGCGGATTCGATCCGGGTCAACTGCATCGCGCCGGGACTCACGCTGTCGGAGACGCAGGTCAAGTCATCCAAGCCGGAATATCTCGCGGAGACCGCCAAGGGCCGCGCGATCGCCCGGCCGCAGATGCCGGACGATCTCATCGGCACGCTGATGTATCTCGTCTCCGATGCGAGCGTGTATCTCACCGGACAGACGATCAATGTGGACGGTGGAAAGGCGATGCACTGAGCATGAGCGTCGCCATTCCCCGGCTTGAACTCGAGCAGATGCCCGCGGACCTGCAGGATTACCTCGGCCCGCGCGTCAAGCGTCTCAAGTACCTCGGCGAACTCTTCAAGTGCGCGGCCAACACGCCGGCGGTGCTGTTGTCGTTCATGCACTTTACCGATGCACTCAAGGACGCGCTGTCCGACAGTCTCACCGAAGCGGCGGTGCTCACCACCGCGACAATGATGAACAACGCCTACGAGCGTAACCAGCACGAGCGGCTGTCGGTGCGCCTGGGCTACGGTCGCGACTGGGTGGCGGAAGTGGAGAAGCTCTCGCCCGACAGCGCAGTCTTGATGAGCGGGCCCGAGCGCGCGGTTCAGCGTTATGTCATTGCAGCGATCGAAACTCGCGGCGCCCGCGTGCAGTCGGAATTCGATGCGCTGGCGAAATTTGTCACACCCGGCGAGGCCGTCGCCATCGTCATGCTGGTCGGTCGCTATATCACCCACGCCCTCGTGGTGAACACCCTGCAACTCAAACCGCCCGTGCCTTCGATTTTCGAGGACGGGTTCAACGGGGACGGCGGTCCCGCAAAGGACAAACGATGAGCCAGGATCCACTCTGGATTAGCGAAACCGAGGTTGTTCAGATGCTCGACCTCGGCGAGGCGATCGGCGCGCTGGAAAAGGCGCTCGTCGAGGAAGCGCGCGGCGAGGCCATGAACATGACCAAGACGCTGATGCAGTACGGCAAGTCCAACCTGCACGCCGTCGGCGGCAAGCTCGGCAACATCGTCGGCACCAAGACCTGGGCGCACACCGAGGGCGGCACCTGTCCACTGCTGTTGCTCTGGGACGCCTCCAACGGTTCGCTCGTCGCGGTGATCGAAGCGTTCGCGCTTGGCAACATGCGCACCGGAGGCATCTCGGGCGTCGCGGCCAACTGGATGGCC
>CAMBSA010000205.1 GCA_945869935.1 Bordetella parapertussis
AAGCTAAAGGAGTCTTCCATGCCACGAGTCAAACGCGGAGTAACCGCACGAGCCCGACACAAGAAAGTTCTGGACAAGGCCTCGGGTTTCCGCGGCCGCCGCAACAATGTCTTCCGCGTCGCCAAAGAGGCGGTAATGAAGGCAGAGCAGTATGCCTACCGCGACCGGCGAAATCGCAAGCGGACATTCCGCGCACTCTGGATCGCCCGGATCAACGCGGCGGCACGAGAACTTGGTCTCTCCTACAGCACCCTGATCAATGGTCTGAAAAAAGCCCAGATCGAAATTGACCGAAAAATGCTTGCGGATCTCGCTGTCGCCGACAAGGCTGCATTTGCGCAAATCGCCAATCAGGCGAAGGCAAAGCTCGGTTGATGTCCGACTAAACCGGGGAGGCAGCGGGACTGACTCGCGCGTCCCGCTGAACGACTCCGGAAATGTACGTCATGCAGGATCTAGAACGAATCGTTCAGGAGGCGGTCGCGCTGTTTGCGTCGATCTCCGACCCGGCCGGACTCGAACAGGCCAAGGCCCGCTACCTCGGCAAGACAGGGTCGCTGACCGAGGCAATGAAGGCTCTCGGGAAGCTTCCTTCCGAACAAAGGCGAGAGGCTGGGCGGCTGGTCAACGAGGCCAAAGACGCCATCGAGTCTGGCTTGAACGAGCGGCGCTCCGCGATCGCAAACGCAAAGCTCGAGGAGCGACTCGCACAGGAAGCGCTTGACGTCACGCTGCCCGGCAGGGGGGCGTCGCGTGGTGCGCTTCATCCGGCGACGCGCACACTCGAGCGCATCGAACGTCTTTTTCGATCCATCGGTTTCGAAGCTGCAGATGGTCCGGAGATCGAGTCCGACTTCCACAATTTCACCGCGCTCAACCAGCCCGAGCATCATCCGGCGCGGTCAATGCACGATACGTTCTACCTCAAGGGCGAAGGGCAGAATGTCCTGCTGCGGACGCATACATCGCCGATCCAGGTTCGCTACATGCAGGCGCATCGTGAGCGTTACAAGGACCAGGCGTCGATGCCGGAAATCCGTATCATCGCGCCCGGCCGGGTCTATCGCGTCGACTCCGATGCCACGCATTCACCGATGTTTCATCAGGTGGAGGGACTCTGGATTGGTGAGTCGGTGAGCTTTGCCGATCTCAAGGGCGTGCTTACACTGTTTCTCCGACGTTTTTTTGAGGACGATTCGATCCGCACGCGATTTCGTCCCTCATTTTTTCCGTTCACCGAGCCGTCCGCCGAGGTGGACATGAGCTGTGTATTTTGCGGTGGTGACGGGTGTCGGGTCTGCAGCCATACGGGCTGGCTTGAAATCGCAGGAAGCGGTCAGGTACATCCGAATGTCCTGCGTCATTGCGGAATAGACAGCGAGCGGTATATCGGTTTTGCGTTTGGCATGGGCCCCGATCGGCTGACCATGCTCCGTTACGGCATCAACGATTTGCGCCTGTTCTATGACGGGGACCTTAGGTTCCTTTCCCAGTTCGCCTGACGAACTGCCCATGCCGACGCGATGAATCAGAGAAGACCATGAAGTTCTCCGAGCAATGGTTGCGTGACTTCGTCAATCCTCCGTTGGGCACGGAGGATCTTGCCCGTCTACTCACGATGGCGGGACTGGAAGTGGAGGCGATCGAAAGTGTCGCCCCTGTGTTCTCGCAAGTCATTGTGGGCGAGGTGCTTGATGTCCAGAAGCATCCCAATGCCGATCGACTGTCCTTGTGCAAGGTGAATATAGGCACTGATACGCCGCTTTCGATCGTCTGCGGTGCGCCTAACGTTGTGGCCGGAATGAAAGCGCCGGTGGCGTTGGTGGGTGCCGAGTTGCCCGGGCTCACGATTTCTGCGGCAAAAGTACGTGGAATCGAGTCTTCGGGAATGCTTTGCTCGGCCAGGGAACTTGGTTTGTCCGAGGATCACGGCGGCGTTCTCGCACTCTCGGAGGGGGCGCCGGTTGGCGCGGACATAAGAAGCTACCTTCAGCTAGACGATCGGCTGCTCACGCTGAAACTGACACCGAATCGAGGTGACTGCCTGAGTCTGCACGGCGTAGCACGAGAGGTATCGATCGTTTCCCGGAGTCCGCTAAAACTAACCGGGCCGGCTCGGGTTAATGTTTCGATCAAAGACCAGCGCAAGGTGTTTATAGTTGATTCGGATGCCTGTCCGAGATATTGCGGTCGCGTGATAAAGGGAGTCGATCCGCGCGCGAGTACGCCGGACTGGATGGTCCGCAGACTCGAGCGATCCGGCTTGCGTCCAGTGTCAGCACTGGTGGACGTCACAAATTACGTGATGCTGGAAATGGGGCAGCCTTTGCACGCTTTTGATAACGCCATGCTGGAGGGCGAGATCATTGTTCGTCGTGCGAGATCCGGAGAGTCGCTCAAACTTCTGAATGGGCAGGTCGTTCCTCTCGACCCGGACATGCTTCTGATCGCCGACGAGCGAAAGCCTATTGCGCTCGGCGGTGTCATGGGGGGCGATGAATCGGCGGTTACCGATGCAACGACCGAAATTTTCCTCGAGTCCGCGTTTTTCGATCCGGTGGCGGTTGCCGGTCGAGCTAGGCGCTTGAAGCTCAACAGTGACGCCGCCTACCGGTTTGAGCGGGGTGTCGACTTTGCGATTTCGGTCGATGCGCTTGAGCGTGCCACCGGTCTCATTCTCGAGATATGCGGAGGGGCAGCCGGCCCTGTAACCGAGGCGGTCGGAGAAATCCCGGTAAGAAAGCCGATACATCTACGCACAGCCAGAGTCACGCGGATACTCGGCGTCCCGTTTTCAGATGACGACATAGCGGGCACGCTTGCGCAACTGCAGGTCAAACACGCGAGGGAGAACGGCGGATTCATGGTCGAACCGCCGTCGCATCGTTTTGACCTTGCAATCGAAGAGGACCTCGTGGAAGAGGTTGCGCGGCTATATGGCTACGACAACATTCCGTCGCGGGCGCCGCGTGCGGAACTCTCAATGCTGCGCGAACCCGAGCAGACTCGCGGGGTGCCACGGCTCAAATCCCTCATGGTAGAGCGTGATTATTTTGAGGTCATAAACTTCAGTTTCGTTGATGCTGAATGGGAAAGCGATTTCTCCGGTGCTGTCGGACAAGTCGCTCTTGAGAATCCCATCGCGGCTCAGATGAATGTCATGCGATCCTGTTTAACGGGCAGCCTTATCGCGAACCTCCGACTGAATCTCTCGCGCAAGATCAATCGAGTGCGCGTGTTCGAGGTTGCACGGGTGTTCGAGAAAACGTCTACTCGTGAACCCGGCGGGGATATCGAATCAGCGGTTCCCCGGTATAAGCAGCCGCGACGGGTTGGCGGACTTTCGTATGGACCTGTGTTCCCGGAACAATGGGGCGTCGATGTGCGCAACGCGGACTTCTACGATGTCAAGGCGGATATTGAGGCACTTGCGTCACCACGGGTACTACGCTTCGAGCGGACCGTACATGCTGCCCTTCATCCGGGCCGTGCCGCGGTGGTAATGATCGACAACAAAAACGTCGGCTGGATTGGTGAGTTGCATCCGAAATGGCAGCAGAAATATGAACTACCGGTTACGCCGATTCTTTTTGAACTTGATTGCGATGCTCTTCTAGGTCTTGAAATGCCCGCATATTCCGAAATCTCGCGCTTTCCGCCCGTGATTCGAGACCTTGCAGTGACTGTCGACGAGGGAGTAGCAGCACAGTCGCTTGTAGACGCGATGTGGGAAGCGCGAGGAGCCTCGGTCCAGGCCCTTTCACTGTTCGACGTATACCGTGGTAAGGGGGTCGAGTCAGGGCAAAAAAGCCTTGCGTTTCGGGTAGTTATCCAAGATACTTCGAAGACCTTGACAGATGAGGAAGCCGACGCAGCGATGGCTACGCTGACCGAGGTACTCAAGTCGGGATTTGGTGCAAAATTGCGTGCCTAGGGAGCAGGGATGACGCTAACGAAAGCAGAACTCGCCGATATGCTTTTCGAAAAAGTGGGGCTCAACAAGCGCGAGGCGAAAGACATGGTGGAAACCTTTTTCGAGGAAATCCGCCTAGCGCTTGAAAATGGCGAAAGTGTAAAACTGTCGGGATTCGGCAATTTTCAATTGCGCGACAAACCGCAACGGCCAGGCAGGAACCCGAAAACCGGGGAAGAGATTCCGATTACGGCGCGGCGAGTGGTAACGTTTCATGCCAGCCAGAAGCTGAAGGCGTTGGTGGAACAGGCACATGGAACTGAGCAGCAACAAAGCGGGCAAGGTTAGTCTCCCGCCGATACCTGCAAAGCGCTACTTCACGATTGGCGAAGTAAGCGAGTTGTGTGGTGTCAAACCTCACGTGCTTCGCTACTGGGAGCAGGAATTCACGCAACTGAAGCCGGTGAAACGCCGCGGAAACCGGCGCTATTACCAACATCACGAGGTTCTGCTGGTTCGCCGTATCCGCGACCTGCTGTATGAGCAGGGCTTTACGATCAGCGGGGCGCGCAATAGATTGGACGAAGGTGCCGGTGCAGGCAAATCGACTCGTCCCGAGGCACAACAGATCGCAGTCTCTGAGCAGACTCCTGTGCTTGATATCGGAGCGGTTCGTCAGGAAATTCGTAACGTAATTAATCTCCTGCTTGTTTGATCGTTTAGGCACCGTGCGTTGCTTTACGTTAAAATCCTTTTTCTCGGGGCGTAGCGCAGCCTGGTAGCGTACCTGCATGGGGTGCAGGTGGTCGGAGGTTCAAATCCTCTCGCCCCGACCAAGAAAAGAAAGGGCCTCTTCACGAGGTCCTTTCCATTTCAAACGGCGGAGCGCTTTGTCATGCGCACAGGGATGCGATGCAACAGAGCGCACCCGCTTGCCCCTTTTCTTATGTGCCACCGTGACAAGGGACCTTGACTATGCTCGTTCGATTTCACAGCCAAGCCGGTCAGTCCC
>CAMBSA010000206.1 GCA_945869935.1 Bordetella parapertussis
CTTGCGCGCGTATTCGATGAATTCCCGGAATGTTTTTACCGGCAAGGCGGGGTTGATCGACAGCACGAACTGGTTCTCGACCAGCGTCGCCACGGGGAGGAGATCCTTGAGGGTGGAGAAGGACATCTTCGGGTAGAGATGCGGATTGATCGCAATCAGGCTGTCCATGCCAAGCAGCAGGGTGTAGCCGTCGGGTGTGGAATGCGCCACCAGATCGCCCGCGATGTTGCCGTTCGATCCGGCACGATTTTCGATCACCACCGGCTGACCGAGACTGCCGGACAGCTTGTCGCCGATGACGCGCGCCGCGATATCGGGTGCGCCGCCCGGCGGGATCGGAACCACAATGCGCACTGCGCGCGTCGGGTACTGGGCCCCTACCTGCAAGGGAAGCGCGCATGCGAACAGGAGCGGTAGCAGGTACCTGAGTTTCATTGAAATTCCCTCCGGCTGGAGAGTACGGTGGCGGAAAACGGCTATATTTTAGTTTGAACCTGCAGGCGGCGTACCGAGGCGACCGTAGAACTGTGCAGGGCCGTGATTGGAAATTGGAATCAGGAACAGGAAACCGGAATGAACGACAAATTGATTGATGCGACGCAGCCGTACTCGGGCTATTTGAGAAAACCTGCGACGCAGGAGAACGTGGAACTTACGCACGTGGACAAGGGAACTCCGTGCGGGGAGTACCTGCGGCGCTTCTGGCAGTCGGTGGCGATGAGTTCGGAGTTGACGGACATCCCGGTTGCAATGGATCTTTTGTGCGAGAAGCTGGTGCTGTTTCGCGACAAGTCGGGTCGGCTCGGACTGTTGGACCGGCATTGCAGCCATCGGGGAACATCGCTTGAGTTCGGACTGATTCGCGAGCAGGGCTTGCAGTGCTGCTACCACGGCTGGCACTACGACGTGGACGGGCGGATTCTGGACATACCGGGAGTGCCGGAGGGAGAGGACTACAGGAAGACCTTTTGCCACGGCGCCTACCCGGTGCGGGAGTTCCACGGAATCGTGTTCGCGTATCTCGGGCCGCCAGAGAAGATTCCGGAATTTCCGGTGTACGACTTTCTCGCGTTTCCGGAGCAGGACCTGCACCCGGTGCGCTGGGACTCGCCGTGCAACTGGCTGCAGGTGCGGGAGAACACCCAGGATTCGATACACACGAGTTTCCTGCATACCATGTTCGGGGTGCCGCAGTTCGGTCCCTGGTATTACCAGTTGCCGGTCATTCAGTGGACCGAGACACCCGTCGGGCAGGTGACTGTCACCACACGCGATACCCACGGGCGTCTGTATGCGCGGGTCAACGAAATCATCCTGCCGAATTTCGCGCGGGTTCCCGAGGGCCACAGCGCGGGCGGCGACAAGAGCGGAAACTATATGCCGTCGCCACGCGGCCGAGGAATGTCGCTGTGGGTCATCCCGAAGGATAACGTGAACTGCAGCATGATCGGGTGGTTTCATTTCACGCCCGAACAGAGCCCCGAGTTGCGCGCATGGATACTCAAGAACACCTCGCTTGGCCAGTACGAGGACAGGCCGCTCGAGGAGCGCAAGCGCTACCCGGGCGATTACGACGCCTGGGTATCGCAGGGGAAGATATCGATCCAGGCCAACGAGCACCTGTGCAAGAGCGACGGCGCGATTGCGCTCTATAGGGTGCAATTGCGCAAGGGCATACGCGCGGTGCAGGAAGGCAAGGACCCGAAGGGCGTTGTACGTGGAGCGCACGAGCCGATACAGACCTACGCGAACAACATGTTCGAAGCCGGCAATGCGGGAAAGCACGAGGACGACGCAAAGCAGAAAATGCTGTTTGACTTCGGGCAGCGGGCGATGAAGCGCACGCTCGATTGCGAGTTCGACGTTAGCGGCAATTTGACCGAGACCACAGCGGCGGGGGACTGAATGGGCATGCGCACTTGTTGGAAGGTTTTGCTGTCCGTCGCTTTCTGTCTTGCAGCGCTTGGCGGAAACACGGCCTTGTCGCAGGGATTCCCGCGCGGACCGATCCGCATCATCGTGCCTTTCCCCGCGGGAGGCGCGACGGACGTGCAGATGCGTGCGCTCGGTCAGAAACTTGCGGAATCCTGGGGGCAGGCGTCCATCATCGACAACCGACCTGGCGGGAACATGGTGATCGCGGCCGAAGCGGCGGCAAAGGCGCCGGCGGATGGCCAGACGCTCGTGTTCACGACAGATTCGATGATCTCGATTAACCCGTACCTCTATTCGAAACTGTCGTATGTACCGGATCGCGACTTTGTTCCGGTGACGCTGATCGGGTTTACGAACACCAGTTTGATGATCAGTGCCGATCTGCCGGTGTCGAACGTGCGCGAATTCATCGACCTCATGAAGTCCCGCCCAGGCAAGTTCAACTACGGCACCTTTGGTACCGGCACGAACGGTCACTTCGCGGCAGAGATGTTCAAGGCGGCCACCGGGACAGACCTTGTTCACGTGCCTTTCAAGGGCGGTGCACCGATGTTGCAGGCGCTTGCCGCCAACGAGGTGCAGGCGATTTTCATCGGGCCGGGCACCGCGATCCCGCTGATCCGCAGCGGCAAGATCAAGGCGATCGGGATCTACAGCGACCGCCGGCATCCGCTTCTGCCGTCGGTTCCGACCATGACCGAAGCAGGTTACGGGAACATTGACGGTGCCAATGCATGGTGGGGAATCATGGCACCCGCAGGCACCCCGCGAGATGTCGTCCTCAAACTGTCCGATGAAATCATCCGGATTTTCAGCGTTGCGGATTTTCGCGAGAAGTACCTGATCGGATTCGCGCTCGAGCCTGCCCTGTCCGGGCCGGACAAGTTCGCGGAACTGTTGCGCGCCGATCGGGAGAAATGGGCGCGACAGACTCGGGCGGTGAATATCCGCCTCGACTGACGCAGGGCGTCGTTCAGCTCTTGCAGAGGGATGGGGCGGGGCAGTGCGTTCCAGCGGTTGCGCGCGTCGAGCGAATCCGGTCGATCAGTTCGCGCCAGAGATTGCGCGTGTCTTTGCGCATTGCGATCTCCGAGCTTGGCCTGACGACCAGCCAGTCCCGCCGTGCGATTTCGGCCGCGAGCTGGCCGGGAACCCATCCCGAATAGCCGGTGAACAGGCGCATGCCTGCGGGAGGTTTCGCGAGCAACTCTTCGATCGTGCCCGGTTGGGTGGTTAGAAACAGCCCCGGCAGGATCGCAAGGGCTTCACCGGGCGCTTTCTCCGCCTGGAACACCGCCACGAGGGCGGTGCGCTCGACCGGCCCGCCGATGTGTACAGGGTCGCGGAAATTGCGAAAGCGCTCGGTGGGCAGCAGCGTGGACAGGGACTCGTCGGTCGGGCGGTTGAGAATCACGCCGATCGTGTGGCGCCCTTCGAGGTGGCTTACCAGCAGTACGGTTTCGCTGAAATTCGGATCGGGCATGCCCGGACGCGCGACAAGGATGTAAGACCGCAATGCTTCCTGCGCAAATGCCGGAATCGAAAAACCGACAGCCAGCAGGAGCAGAACACCTGCGAGTCGGCTCGGCAACAGCGGGTGCTTCAGGGATCGCATTGGCAATGACGTCTACCCGTCGCCGCGGGGGACGTTCGCAGGTCAGTGAATTGCCGGAACGAATCGGTCCAGCGGTCCGGCCTGAGCGGTGACCGCACGCGCGAGGCGCATCATTTCTTCCCACAGTCCGTTGGTTTCCTTGCGGAAGATGATGTGGGTGTCCGCATTCACCACATGCCAGAGCTTGCGGTCGATCTCCAGCCGCAATTCACCCGGCCGCCAGACGATATAGCCGACGTAGTATCGAGCGTTGTTGGGGGTCTCCTCGATCACCTTGTCGACGATGTTGACCGTCATCGCGAGGAGCATCTCCTTGGTGAGGCTGATCGAGCCTCGGCCGAGGTCTTTTTCGGTCTTTACCACCGCAACCACGGCGCCGCGAGACATCGGGCCGCCGAAATACACCGGTTCGACCACCTTCTTGGACGGTTCGTGCTCCGGGAACAGGCTGGAGAGCGTGCGTCGGGTGGGGCGGTTGACGATCACGCCGAGATGGCGATTGCCCTCGATCGGAACTGCGACCACGACCGCCTGCCGGTAGTCCGGGTCGCGCAACGCGGGTGCGGCAACGAGCACCACCGCGTCATCGCCGTCGGCGGCAATCGCCGGCGGGATCAGGGCGGCGGCGCCGATTGTGGCAAGTGACAGAAGGAGTTTTTTCAACATGACATGTCCTCGTCGTGCTAGTCGCTGGTCTTTCCGCGCTTGCGTTTTGCAGGACGGGAAGCACTTTCAGCATACCGGAAACAGGAAACGATGTGGTCGTTGACCATGCCGGTTGCCTGCATGAATGCATAGCAAATCGTGGACCCGACGAAGCGGAATCCGCGGCGATGAAGATCCCTGGACATCCGGTCCGACTCGTCGGTCTTTGCCGGCACCTCATGCAGTCCCGTCCAGTGGTTCCTGCGTGGCGCGCCGCGTCGCGGTCCGCCCGCGAACTGCCAGACGTACGCGTCGAAACTGCCGAACTCTTTCCGGACCGCGAGAAACGCTTTTGCGTTGCTGATGGTGGAATCGATCTTCAAGCGGTTGCGCACGATTCCGGCGTCGTTCATCAGTCGTTCGACGTCGCGTGCACCAAAACGGGCCACTTTCTCCGGATCGAAGCCCGCGAACGCGCGACGGTAGTTATCGCGCTTGTTCAGGATGGTCGACCAGGACAAACCGGCCTGCGCGCCTTCCAGGGTGATGAATTCGAACTGCACGCGATCGTCATGAACCGGTACGCCCCATTCCTCATCGTGATAGCGCATGTAGGCCTCGCTGCCGAGACACCACGGGCAACGGACTTTTTCGGCGTATCCCGTGTTTGCTCTTCGCATGGCGTGATCATAACCAATGCCGAGGCTTGAATTCGCGCACTGCTTTGCT
>CAMBSA010000207.1 GCA_945869935.1 Bordetella parapertussis
ACTTCGCCCGACCCGTCTTAGATTGCGTCGCTTCGCTCGACCCGTCTTAGATTGCGTCGCTTCGCTCGACCCGTCTGAGATTGCGTCGCTTCGCTCGCAATGACTCGCGTATAGGCCGTCATTGCGAGGAGCCGCAGGCGACGAAGCACTCTCCATCTCGCGCGATGCCTACCCGAGGTCACACCGAAAACTGCAGATTGCGTCGCTGCGCTCGACCCGTCTGAGATTGCGTCGCTTCGCTCGCAATGAAGGGTAGCGGACGTCATCGCGAGCGAAGCGACGCGATCTCCGCCGGCACATCTGCAAGCTACGCCTGCCCCTTCAACTGTGCCGACGTCAGCGCGTCGATCAGCACGAAGGCAATCCGGCAAGTCTCATTTCCCCGGTTCTCCCAGGCGTGGTTGGTGCCCTGCTGCACCATCACGTCGCCCGCCCGGAGATGCACCTCGGAATCGTCGAGCAGCATGTCGATCTCGCCCGAGACCACGATCGCGTAGTCGATGCTGCGCGTGCGATGCATGAAGCCGCTGCGGTCCGAGGCCTTGGCCGGATCCAGTCCCATCTCGCGCAGCACCGCCGCGTTGTCCACGCGGCCGCCCTTCGCCACCGGCGGAAAATCCACCATCCGGAACACCGAGCCGCGATCGGGCGGTGGCACGCCTATCGTGCGCTCGGCGCGATCCGCCGCGCCCGAGATATCCGCCGGGCATTCGTCGGTCACCCACAGCAGCGTGGACACCAGCCCGCCCTGCGCCTCGCGCACTTTCACGTTGGGCGCGATGCCGTCGATCACGACGATCGCCTTGCCCCCCGCGTCGTGACCGGTGACCACCCGCCGGATGTTGTTTTTCATCGGTCCATCCTTCGTTCATTGCGATTCGAGCCGCGGATTCTTGCACAGAGCACTCCACCGATGGGCGCGGTACCACCGTCACCCCACGGAACAGTTTCCGTGCATTGCGTCGATGCCGGCAGGCAGGCGCGTAAAATGCGCCCCACACCTATAAGAACACCCCCCGGAGGCCCCTCGATGTCATCGAAACTCTTCGCGCACGCGTTCCCGGCGTTCTTCTTACGCGCTTTCTCCGTTCTTGCCCCGCTGCTTGCCGCCGGCGTTTGCCCAAGTACCGCGCAGGCTCAGGCCTGGCCCGCGAAACCGGTGAAGTTCGTCATGCCCGCCGCGCCGGGCAGCAGCCCGGACCGCGTGGCGCGCCTGATCGCCGAACGCGTCGGCACGATCTGGGGCCAGCCGGTGATCGTGGAGAACCGCCCCGGCGGCACCGGCACGGTCGGCAGCGAATACGTCGCCAAATCCCCCGCCGACGGCTACACCGCACTGTTCGCCTTCACCTCGGTGATCCAGGCGCCGGCGCTGCTGCCGAAGGTCCCCTACGACATCGAAAAGGACTTCGCGCCGGTGACGCTCGCGGTGTACGGCCCGGTGGCGCTTGCGGTGCGCGCGGATTCGCCCTACAAGAACCTCGCCGACCTGATCAACGCGGCGAAGAACCCGGCATCGCCGCTCACCTACGGCACCTTCGGGCAAGGGTCGACGTATCACATCTACGGCGAGACGCTGCGCCTTGCCTCGAAGACGGAAATGACCATGGTGCCCTACAAGGGCGAGGCGCTGTCGCTCACCGACCTGCTCGGCGGGCAGATCCAGTCCTCCTGGCAATCGGTGGGTATCCTGAGCGCGCATGTGCGCGCGGGCAAGCTGCGCGTGCTCGCGGTGGCGCAACCGCAGCGCGCGAAGGTGCTGCCCGATGTGCCGACCTTCGTGGAGCTCGGCTACGCGCTCGACACGGTGAGCTGGTTCGGGCTGCTGTTGCCCGCCGCCACGCCGCGTCCGATCGTCGTGAAGATGAATGCGGACGTCAATCGGGTACTCGCGGCCGAGGACGTATCGAAATCGCTCACCGACTCGGGCATCGAGCCGGCGGGCACCACGCCCGAGCGTTTTGCGGACGTCCTTCGCGTCGACGCCGCGAAATGGAAGAAGATGATCGTCGATGCCGGTATAAAGGCACCGAACTGAGTTTCCGACTTACCCGTTTCATTTTCATTCACGAGCAAGGCAATCCCATGACCACCGATGTAATCGACGTCCACACCCACATGCTGTCCGAGGAGTGGATGAGCCTGCTCGCCGCGCACGGCGGCCCGACCTACGAACTGCGCACCTCGCCCGAGGGCAAGCGCGTGGTGTACCGCGAAGGCGCGCAGTTCTTCAACATCACCCCGGGCATGTTCGACTACGACCTGCGCATCAGCGCGATGGACGCGGCCAAGGTGGATATCGCGATCGTCTCGCTCACCGCGCCGAACGCGCATTTCGGCGCGCCCGAGATCGCGCTCAAGGCCGCGACCGTCATGAACGACAGCATGGCCGAAGCACAGGTCGCCTACCCCGACCGCATTCGCTGGTTTGCCTCCCTCCCCTGGCTGCATGCCGATCTCGCGATTGCGGAACTCGAGCGCGCCTGTGCCGCCGGCGCGGTCGGCGTGATGGTGATCGCCAACATCGAAGGCAGGCCGCTTACTGCGCCTGAATTCGCGCCGATCTGGAAGGCCATCGATGATCGAAAGTTACCTGTGCTGGTGCACCCGACGCTGCCGCCGGGCGCCGCCGCGCTCGGGCTGGATGAGTATTACCTCGGTCCTTCGATCGGCTTCACCTTCGACACTTCGCTTGCAATCGCACGCTGCATCCATGACGGATTCCTCGACCGTTACCCGAACCTGAAGCTGATCGCCTCCCACGGCGCGGGCGCGCTGCCCTATCTCATCGGGCGGCTGGACATCTGCTGGAAGGCCTCCGAGGAAGCACGTTCCAAGACCCGCATCCCGCCCTCGGAGTACATGCGGCGCATCTACGCCGATGCGGTGGTGTTCACCGACGATGCGCTCAAGACCGCGCTTCGCACCTGCGGCCCGGACAATATCCTCTACGGCTCGGACTACCCGCACCAGATCGGCGACATGGCGGGTTGCCTTGCGCGCGTGAACACGCTGCCGCCGCGCACCTGCGCCAAGGTGCGAAGCGTCAACGCGCGAAAGATTTTCAACATTTGACGAATCACCGTACGGAGCGGCTGCTATGACACCCCCGACGAAGTCCGCATCCAGCGGACTGCAGCGCGAACTTCAGGCGGGCCGCTTCGTCCTCACCGCCGAAGTGTCCCCGCCGGTATCCACCGACCCGGCGGAGTTCATAGCGAAAGCCCTGCCGCTCAAGGGCTTGGCCACCGCGCTGAACGTCACCGATGGCGCGGGCGCGAAGGCGCACCTCTCCAGCCTCGTCGCCTCGCACTTCCTTTTGCAGAACGGCATGGAGCCGATCCTGCAGTTCACCTGCCGCGACCGCAACCGCATCGCGTTGCAGGGCGACCTGATCGGCGCGGCGGCGCTCGGCATCCGCAACCTGCTCGTCCTCGGCGGCGACGATCCGAAGAACGGCGACCAGCCCGAGACCAAGGCGGTGTTCGATCTCAACAGTGCCGGCCTGCTCGCGATGGCCCACCGCATGCGAACCGAACAGGCCTTGCCGCCCGGCACCGAAATCAGGGGCGGCTTTCATCTGGTGATCGGCGGTGCCGACCTGCCGATCGATCCTCCGGCCGACTGGGACCCGAAGGGCCTGCGCGCAAAGGCCGATGCGGGCGCGGACTTCATCCAGACGCAGTTCTGCATGGACATCGAGATCGTTCGCCGCTACGCCGCGCGATTGCTCGACCTCGGCATCGCGCAGCGTCTGCCGATTCTCATCGGCGTCGCGCCGATGCCCTCGGTGCGCTCCGGCCGCTGGATGAAGGAAAAGCTCTTCGGCACGATCATTCCCGAATCGCTGATTGCGCGGCTCGAAGGCGCGGCCGACCCGAAGGCCGAAGGCATTGCGATTTGCGTGGAACTCGTGCAGCAGCTTGCGCAGATACCCGGAATCGCCGGCGCGCATATCATGGCACCCACGTTTGCCTCGGCGGTGCCGGAGGTGATCCGGCGCTCAGGGGTTGCAGGAACACCGAAAGCCGCTGCCTGAGTTGCCCAGTTAGCCAACACCGGAGTCTCGTCATGCATCCGAGAAAATTTCTCGCCTTCGCCGCCGGCATCCTCGCCGCCGTCACGATTAGCCTTCCCGCGTTTGGCCAGGCCTATCCTTCACGCCCCTTGCGCATGGTGGTGCCCTTCCCGCCGGGCGGCCCGACCGACATCACCGGCCGCACGCTTGCGCAAAAGCTCTCCGAGCGCTGGAGCCAGCCGGTGGTGGTGGAGAACCGGCCCGGTGCGGGCAGCATCATCGGCACCGAGATCGCCGCCAAGTCCGCGCCCGACGGTTACACGATTCTCCTTGGCAGCAACAGCATTGCGCTGCAGCCGCTGCTGCAATCCAAGCTGCCCTACGATCCGCAACGCGACCTCGCACCGGTCATCCTCGCGGTGCGCATCCCCAACGTGCTGATCGTCCACCCCTCGGTGCCCGCCAACACGCTTGCCGAATTCATCGCGCTCGCAAAAGCCAAACCCGCCACGATCAACTACGCCTCGGTGGGCAATGCCACCGGGCCGCATCTCTTCGGCGAACTCTTTCGCGGCATCACCGGCGTGGACATCGTGCATGTGCCGTACAAGGGCACAGCCCCCGCGGTGAACGACCTGCTTGCGGGACAGGTGCAGGCGCTGTTCGACAGCCTCGCCACCGCGCTGCCCAATATCCGCGCGGGCAAGCTGCGTGCGCTTGGCGTGACCAGCCTGCAGCGCTCGAAGTCCGCACCCGACATCCCGACGATCTCGGAAGCCGGCGCCCCCGGCTACGAAGCCACCGGCTGGTTCGGCGTGCTCGTGCCCACCGGCACGCCCGCCGACATCATCGCAAAAATGAATGCCGAACTCGGCGCCATCCTGAAACAGCCCGATGTCGAGGA
>CAMBSA010000208.1 GCA_945869935.1 Bordetella parapertussis
CCATGCTCTCCAGCCTGTAGTAATGCGACCAACGCATCAGATTCTCGTCGCTCATCGAGAACATCACCGTATCGCTGCCCGCGTGGTGTTCGATCCGGCTCCACGCGGGAGCTGCAATCGTGTCGCCGAACTCCCAGTCGAAGGTCTGGTCGCCAACCGTCGACTTGCCGCTGCCCTGCATCACCACATAGACGGTGTTCGCCGCATGGCGGTACGGCCGGTTGCTCCAGCCGGCGTTCCACTGGTGCAGCTTGAGCGCGATCGTCGGCATGGTCGGCGCCGCGAGTTCGAGCGTCGTGCCGAGATGCCCGGCTTCGTCGGATTTCGCCGTCTTGAAGGACTGCCGGGTCTGCGCCCAGGAAAATCGGTACGGCGAATCCGGCGTGACGCGCTTTACCGGTTCATAGTGCTCCGGATGCTCCTCGAAGAACATCGGTTCGAGCAAGGTGGTGAGCGGCACATCCAGCCCGTCGAACCAGTAGGCCTGCTCCGCGCCGTCATGACCGTGACCGTGCCAGGACCAGCCGGGCGTGAGCACCACGTCGCCTGTCTCCATCGGGTGCTTCTCGCCGTTCACCGTCGAATACGACCCCTTCGAATCGAGGATCACCCGCAGCGCATGCGGCGCATGGCGGTGCGAGCGCGCCTTTTCACCGGGCAGGATCGACTGATAGGCACAGACCAGCGTGCGCAGCGTGGAGGTGTCGTTGCCGGGAATCGGGTTGCGCATCACGAAGTTGCGCCGCTCGGCGAGATCGGTGCCGATCAGCTTGCCCGCCGACAGCATCGCCGCCTTGGCTTCCTGGTAGCGCCATTGCGCGGGCACGAACTTCGAATGCATCTCTTTCCAGAGCATCGGCGGATCGCGGCGGATCCAGCCCGGAGTCATGTTGCGATCGGACAGGGCCGATTGCAGTGCGTCTAGGGACGGCAGATTGCGCAGGTCGTCATACATGGGATGCTCCTCCTTGGAACAGGCGATCAATTTACCACCGGGCGCGGCGGCCGTCCCTACAGGACAGGCCGCGCCCGAAGCGGTGACCTAAGCGGCGCCCTAAGCGGCGCCCTAAGCAGCGCCCTGAGCAGTTCCTACTTCTCTATTTCCTTGCCGTGGTAGCCCATCGCGATGCGGACTTCGCCCTCGCCCACGCTCTGGATGCTCGGCTTGAGCACATCACCCGGCTGCACCGGACCGACACCCGCCGGCGTGCCGGTGAAGATGATGTCGCCGGGATGCAGGGTATAGAAGCTCGAGGCGTACTCGATCAGCTTGTTGACGTTGTAGACCAGCAGGCTGGTGTTGGAATTCTGGCGCAGCTCGCCGTTCTGCCACAGCTTCAGATCGAGCATGTTCGGATCCGGAACTTCATCTTTCGTCGTCACCCACGGGCCGCAGACCGCGAAGGTGTCGATCGACTTGCGCCAGCACTGCAGTTCCTTGCCGCGCGAAGTCATGTCAAGACCGAGCGAATAACCGAACACGTAGTCGAGCGCATCGTCATACGAAACCCGGTTCGCGGTCTTGCCGATGATCACCGCCAACTCGCACTCGAAGTCGTTTCGGCGGGTATCGAAGCGCAGCTTGATTTCCTCGCCGAACCCGATCAGCGCCGAATTCGCCTTGAGGAACAGGCCCCAGTCGGAGATGTGCGTGAGGTTGGTGCGACCGGCCGAAATCACGGAGTCCTTTTTCGACTCGGCGATATGGTCGTGGTAGTTGATCGGTGCATTCACGATCTTGGTCGGGTTGGGCACCGGCGAGTACAGCTTCACCGAGGCGATCGGCTTTCTCGGCGCGTTCGGCAGCAGTGCCTTGATCGCGACCGAGACCTTGTCCCAGTGCACGATCAGCGGATCGCCAAGGGCGATCGGCCAGCGCTGCGTCGGAATCTCGGACAGCGCGGCGCTCACGTCGAGCACATCCGTTCCCTGGACAACACCAAGGCGATCATTGTCGTAGCGGCAGAATCTCATGGTCAGGCTCCCCCTGTATTGAATGGCGCGGCGGACTTTATCACGCACCCCCTCCGTCATGCGCCGGGGTGTTGGATGCGGATGCGATCGGGTGGCGCTACTCCGCCACGATCTTTGCGCGTTCGATGACGCGCGCCCATTTCTGTGCTTCCTGCCGGACGAAGGTGCCGAACGCCTCGGGCGTGCCTGCGGCGGGCTCCATTTGCAATGCGGCGAGGCGCACACGCAGTTCGGGGTGCGCCAGTACGCGCGCCAGACCTTCATTGAGTTTCATCACGATGTCGCGCGGCGTGGCGGCCGGAGCGAACACGCCCCACCAGGCGCCCAGGTCGAGTTCGGGCAGCGGCGCGCCCGCTTCGGCGAAGGTCGGCACGCCGGGCAGTCCCGTTGCCCGGCGCGTGCCGCCGATCGCCAGACCGCGCACCTTGCCCGAGTCGACCAAGCTCTTGGAGGCGCTGATGCCGACTATCATCATCTGCAGCCTGCCGCCGATCACGTCGGTCATGGCGGGACCGGCACCCTTGTAGTGCACCGCCTGTATGTCCAGTCCGTGCGCAGCCTTGAACAGTTCCGCGGCCAGGTGCGGCGGTGTGCCGTTTCCCGCCGAGCCATAGGAAAGTTGTCCCGGCCGGCTCTTCGCCCAGGCAATGAACTCGGTGACGCTTTTGGGTTCGAGTCCTGCTGGCACGATCAACACCTGCGGCGACGCTGCAACGAACCCCACCGGCGCGAAGTCGCTTTGCGGATTGAAGGGCAGCGATTTGAACAGGCTGGGGTTGACGGTGAAGGAGATGTCGCCAAACAGGAGCGCGTAGCCGTCCGCCGGGGACTTGGCTATGGCTTCTGCGGCGATATTGCCGCCCGCGCCCGGACGGTTGTCGACTATGACCGGCTGACCCAGTGCCTCACCGAGCCGTGGCGCGATGACGCGGCCGAGGACATCGGTGGGGCCCCCGGGTGAGAAGCCGATAGCCATGTGAATGGCGCGGGACGGGTAGGCTTGGGCGCGGGCGGGTCCCGGGACGAACGCTGCAAATATCAGCGCGGCCAGCAGGGGGGAAGCGATGAGCGTGAGTGCATGCATGACGGGCACGGCCTCCTTGATTGACCCTGTGTCCACGGCCATGATACATACAAGCATACGCCGTCCGACGCGCACGCCGCCCCTCGTCAACCTCGCGGTTGAGCGACCCACCCTCGCGGATGAGCGACCCACCCTCTCGGATGAGCGACCTTTGCGCATCGAGACAGGCGACAAGGAGAACCGCATGAACGACAGGGGAATCATCGACACGGTAGTCGGGCTGGGCGGACCGCCGCGGATGCGCGCGACGCAGGATGTTCCGGGGTCGCATCCCCAATCGGTTGAGAACCTGCTCGCCGATCTCGAGGGCGATGCGCTGAAAGGCCTGTGGACGGTACAGGCGAAGATCGACGCGCCCGCGACGACGCGGCCGCATGTGTGGCAATGGAAAACACTGCGCGCGCATCTGGACCGTGCCGGCGAACTGATGAAGCTGACCGACAGCCCCGTTCGCCGCGCGCTGCTGCTGTGGAATCCCGGCGCGCGCGATCACTGGGATACCACCAACACGCTAACCGCAGCGGTGCAGATGATGCATCCGGGCGAGACCGTCAACACCCACCGCCACATCCACTCGGCGATGCGCTTCATCACACACGGGCGCGGCGCGACCACCACGGTCAACGGCGAGCGCATCACCCTCTCCGAGGGCGATCTGGTGCTCACCCCCAATTGGTACTGGCACGACCACATGAATGACTCCCCCGGCGAGATCGTGTGGATGGACGGCCTCGATCGCACCCTGGTGAAGATGCTGGACGCGATTTATTTCGAAGGCTGGCCGGGCGGCGGCTATCAACCTGTGACCTCGGTGGATGACGGCGTGGCGCCCAGGGCGATTCCCGCTGCGGTCGATCGACGCTTCTCGGCGCAACTCGCCTGGCGCTGGAACGACATCTGGTCAAGGCTCTCGCACCTGGAAAGGACGAGTGCCCCGGATCCGCACGACGACATAATCGAAGTATTTCGCAATCCGGCCACCGGCACCAACGTCACGCCCACCATAGGCTGCGCCATCCAGTTGCTGCGTCCCGGCGTGCGCACCCGGGCGCACCGCCATACCACCAGTGCCGTCTATCACGTGTTTCGCGGACGCGGCTACTCGGTGATCGAAGGCCGGCGCTATGACTGGAGCGAGGGGGATTACCTTGCGTTGCCGCACCGCGCCTGGCATGAGCATGCCAATGCGTCGCCATCGGAGCCGGCAATTCTTTTTTCCCTCACGGACGACCCGGTGTTCGACGCGCTAGCGCTGCATCGCGAAGAGCAGTGGACGACGCATGGCGGGCATCAATCGGACATCTGATACGCCTTTGCCGTACCGGTCTCCAACTCATCCCGCGAGCGGCACGGTCCATGCGTCGTACTCGTACACCCAGTCCGTGTCGGTTTTCTGCTTCAGCCAGGTGTTCTGGCGATTGGTGAGCTGGATGCGCGCAGTCCGCTCCCTGCGGTTGCTTTCGTAACGCCGCAACGCCGCGGGCACTTCCTCGCGCTCCACTCCCTGCAAGCAGCGTGCAAGCACCACCGCATCCTCGATCGCCGATGCGGCGCCCTGCGCCATGAACGGCATCATCGGATGGCAGGCGTCGCCGAGCAGCGTGATCCCGTCCTCTCCCCAGACCGGCATCGGGTCGCGCTCGACCAGCGCCCATTTGCGTATGTCCGGACTCGCGCCGAGTATCGCCAGCGCAGTCGGGTGATAGCCGTCATAGGCCGCGAGCAACATGTCGCGATCGCCGCGCGCCGACCAGGATTCCACTGCGAAATCAGGCTCCGGCGTGACCGCGATGAAATACACCTCGTCGTGCGCATGCGTGGTGTAGTAGTGGACGATGTGCGAGTTTGGCCCCCACCAC
>CAMBSA010000209.1 GCA_945869935.1 Bordetella parapertussis
GAAGAGTAGAATTATTATCAGCGATGCATTCGGAGCAAAGACTCGGAATCACGGAAGGAAATCGCTCCCGGTGGGGCGGCCGGTCTTCAAAACCGGTTCGGGCTGCTCTGCGGCTCCGGGTGGGTTCGACTCCCGCTTCCTTCCGCCAAATGAACTCCATTAAGCTCCAATAAAGTATGTAACTAACGGAATAAAAACAATTAACATCTCATAGGATGTCTGAAGAAGTCTGAAGCGATCCGTTTGCATCCTGATGAATATGGGGGTACAAACGGGGGTATAAAAATACCTCTGCGGAAATATACCCCCATGCTCACCGATCCCACCTGCAAGAACGCGAAAGCCAAAGACAAGCCCTACAAACTCTCGGACGGGAGGGGGCTATTCCTGTTGATCCACCCGAACGGCTCCAAGTATTGGCGGGTCAAGTACCGGGTCTCCGGGAAGGAAAAACTGCTCGCGCTCGGCGTCTATCCGGAAGTGCCCCTAGCACACGCTCGAAACAAGCGAGATGAGGCCCGTAAGCTGCAAAGCAGCGGGGGCGATCCCAGTGCGGCGAAGCGAGAGGAAAAGCGATCAAAGAGAGTCGCGGCCGAAAACAGCTTCGAGGCGATCACCCGCGAATGGTTGAAACACGTTAGGCACAAGTGGTCGGAGGATCACGCGACCTACACGCTACGGCGTTTCGAGGCGTACGCCTTCACGGAAATCGGCTCTTCCCCGATTACAGAGGTCGGTGCCCCGATGCTGCTTGCTATGGCCCGCAAGATCGAGGCACGGGGGACTATCGAAACCACGCACAAGGTCATGAACGCCTGCGGACAAGTGTTCCGCTATGCCATCGCATGCGGGCGTTGCGAACGGAACCCGGTCATCGATTTAAAGGGGGCCATCAAGTCGAAGCCTGCTGCGAAACACATGAACGCTCTGTCTGAGAAAGAGTTGCCGGAATTACTAAGGAAAATGGATAGGTACGCGACAGACGATGCTGGCGAGCTGCAAACGCAATATGCGTTGCAGTTGTTGGCGCTCACATTTGTTCGCACGGGGGAACTACGCAAAGCGGCGTGGGAGGAATTTGATCTGGACAAAGCCGAATGGCGAATCCCAGCCGAGCGCATGAAGATGAAAGCCCCGCACGTCGTCCCTCTGTCCCGACAAGCCGTGGAGATCATCAAAAAGCTGAAAGAGATCAATAGTGGGTTTTCTTTAGTGTTTCCGGGGGCAAATCCAACACGGCCGATGAGCAAGAACACCGCGCTGTTTGCGCTCTACAGGATGGGATACCGGGGCAGGATGACGGGGCACGGCTTCCGAGCGGTGGCTTCCACGATATTGAATGAATTGGATTTTGACGCGGACGTAATCGAAAGACAGTTGGCCCATGCTGAACGCAACAAGGTACGCGCTGCATACCATCACTCCGAGTACCTGCCGGAACGACGCAAAATGATGCAGCAATGGGCGGACTATCTCGATGGCATCAAGGCGGGGGCACAAGTAATCCCGCTGCACGGCAACGCGGCATAACTGCTTGCCGCGCCTAGCCAAAGGGCGATCCCCAAGGGCGAAAACCGGGAACCCTTTCCGGCTGGTGCGGCTCCTGATCAAGGGGTAGCTTTAGGGAGCGCGATATGACGGCTAAGAAACCCGATTACGCCGATGCACTTGAGCATTGGCTACGTTTCGACAACTGGTTTCCATATCAAGCATTCGCTCTTTTTACCGAGGATGACCCGGAAAAACAAGGAACAGGACTCGGTGGAGCCCAATTGGATTTCGACCGAGTAGCGGCAAAGAAAAATAGCAGGAACCTCGAACAAATCTGGTCGAGCGGAAATGACCCCGAACAGATGGTGGCATTCCCTCCTATCCACTTTATAGAATGGGCTATTCAGAAGAAGATAACCATACCGTGGCTTGAATGGGCAAAAGAAGAAGGTTTGATTCGGCACAACGCCGAAATCCACGCCGAGAACGGCCAGAACCAAACTCGTCAAGTCAATGCGACCGTAAATTCTGGTGCATCAACAAGCAGTGTAGTTTCAAACGCGGAAAAGCATCTGACGACTAACGAGCGAAATACCCTGCTGATCATCATTGCGGCGCTATGCGAATATTCAGACATCAAGCATCAAGATCGCGGAGCGGCAAAGCAAATAGCGGACTTGACCGACGAAATAAAGGCTTCCGTAACGGATGACACCATCAGGAAGATACTGGCGAAGATTCCCGATGCGATGGAGGCCCGAATGAAGTAGGGAGGGAAAACCGAATTCGGTATTCCAAAAACCGAATTCGATCTATGTTGTAATCGAAAGTACGAGGATGCACCTATCGGCCTTCAACGGTCTTAAATGGAGCGTCCAAGATGTACCAACTTCCTGAAACCGGCTACCTGCGCCTTAAGCAGATCATCGGTGATCCCAAAGCAAAACCGCCGATCCCCGCAGTAATACCCGTTGGAAAATCCACTTGGTGGGAGGGCGTCCGGTCAGGACGCTACCCGCAACCAGTCCGCACTCTGGGACGGCGCATAACCGCTTGGCGCGTCGAGGACGTTCGCGCCATGATTAACCAGCTTGCGGGGAGCGCGAAATGAACCGCACCAATGAAGACGCCCGGTTGCAGCCGGGCGCGGGTAACACAGAAAAACACATCGCCAACGATACCCCATCACCTAGCGCCAAGCAAGTTGTGGACGGTAAGGACGGTAAGGACGATAAAACCCCTACCCCCAAGGCGTTGATTGACCTTGCGATGAAGCACTGCACCCTGTTCCACGATGATCGCGGCGAAGGTTATGCAGAGACAACACACAACGACCTACGTCTCACGCTGAAATTACGAAGCAGAGATTTCCGGCGTTGGTTGGCTGGTTCGCATTACAAGGCAACTGGTAAGACCGCGAACAACGAGGCTATCTCCTCTGCGCTGTCGGTGTTAGAGGCTAAGGCCTTCTACGACAACAAACAAGTGGAATTATCAAACCGCTTTGCGATGCGGGATAACGCGATCTACATCGACATGGCTGACGCCAAATGGCGCGTGATTAAGGTCACCGCAGACGGCTGGGAGATCATGGATAAACCACCAGCGATGTTCCGGCGATATGCGCACCAAAAATCTCTCCCCAATCCGGTTCAGGGAGGCAATCTGTCTGATCTGCACAAACACCTCGCCATTAAATCGGACGATGACAAACTGCTGTTGGAAGCGTGGTTGGTTGCATCAGCATTCTCCAACGTTCCCCGTCCCGCGATCACGTTTCACGGCCCACAAGGCGCTTGCAAGTCAACGAGTTCACGAATCTTGAAGTCCATTACTGATCCAAGCGTGACTGAGACAGTCGATCAGGGGAAATCCCCTGCCGACCTCGCTCAAGTCCTTGATCACCACGGTGTACCGTACTTCGATAACTTGAGAAACATCCCGTCATGGGCGGCAGATATGCTTTGCCGTGCGGTTACGGGGGGTGCATTCAGCAAACGAGAACTGTACAGCGATGACTCCGACATCCTGATGACTTTTAAGCGTCCGATGATTATTAACGGAATCAACATACCTACCAATGCTCCCGACCTGCTAGATCGGCTCCTACTGATCGAAGTGGAACGTATTCAGGAGGAGAAGAGGTTAGACGAGATAACCTTCTGGATGCGGTTTGATGTAGAGCGCCCGAAGTTGTTCTGCGGGTTGTTAGACGCCATTGCCGGTGCATTGAAACATCTACCAAACGTCAGACTCAACAAAATGCCGCGCATGGCAGACTTCGCCCGTGTGGCCTGTGCCTACGCCGAATTCACCGGCGTCGGCGCGACGGCGATGCTGAACATCATCATGAAGCACACCTCGCGCCAGACACAGGAAGTACTTAATGCCGATCCTGTAGCAGCCGCAATCCGCGAGTTCATTCAGAAGCGCGGCACGTGGACGGGAACCACCGCCAAGCTGTTGGAACTGCTAAACGAGTCGCAACCGTCACCTCGCCCTGAAGGCTGGCCGCGCCTAGCGAACAACCTCTCGCGCACGATGAACGTACTGCACAGTTCGCTGAATGATGTCGGCATCAGCATTCGGCGGCATAAAGAGGGATCAGACCGTTCTCGGCAGATAACGCTAGAAAGTAGGCCGGATTCATCGTCCATACCGTCCGCATCGTCCGAAAGCACTATCCATGCGGCTTTCGGACTGGACGATGGGTCAAGATCACCGTCCACGGTATCGTCCGCGCAAATACCTAGCGTCCCCAACGGGTTGGCCGATACGGACGATGAGGACGATATTCCCGCATGGCTATCTGATGACAATGACTCCAAGCAGGTGGAAGTAGATATATGACACCGGCGGCGATCATCCGGCAGTCTGCGGCGGACGGGGTGGCGCTTGTCCTTTTACCGACAGGAACGATCAAGGCGAGAGGTGATCAGGAAGCGGTTAGCCGTTGGGTTCCTCTTCTACGGGAACACAAGTCCGGCATCGTAGCGATACTGGAAGAAGCGACGAGGGAGTCGTTCGACTTCAACCCACCCAGCGACCCAGTCAACGACGATGAAGCCCTTCAGGAGCGGGTGGCAATCATGATGGAGTCGGGGATTGATGCAGACACGGCCCTGCGGGAGACACGTTGGAATGCTGACCGGGAGCGGTGCTGGCGTGGCTTTCTGCGGAACGCCCAGCACATTCTGGATGCATCGTTATCGCAGCGGGAGGGTTTGCTTGCCCAGTACAGAAAAGAGGCTATCCGGCGTTACGGAGACCTGACCGGAGACAACATGGCCGATTCGCTTCGCGCATGGATTGCGGCGAGACTGCAATGATCATTGCCACTCTAAATTGTCATGACAGAACTCATGTCCATGATGCGCCCTTCTTGAACTCGTTAAGCGGAGAGAATTGCTTTGAATTCCGCGCAAA
>CAMBSA010000210.1 GCA_945869935.1 Bordetella parapertussis
GTGGCGGAGTTGGGCACAGTCAGCGACGTTGGCGCACCTCGGGAGCGCGCAAGAATTCATACGGAACTTGGGGCTGCGTACTACGAGATCGGAAATATCGCGGTTGCTCTGGAGGAACTGAGAATCGCCATCGGTGCCGATAGCGCATATGCACCGGCGCATTCGGTTTTGGGGTTGGTCCAGATGAACTTGAAAGAAAACGATCAGGCACAAGCAAGTTTTCTGCGTGCACTTCAACTTGCGCCTGGCGACCCTGACGCAAACCATAATTACGCCTGGTTCTTGTGCCAGTCAGGACGGGAGGAGCAATCGATCAGGTTCTTCCTTGCCGCCGTTCGTAACCCGCTTTATTCGACGCCGGCGAAGTCTTATGCACTCGCCGGGCTATGCGCAATCAAAAAGAACAACGAAAAGGAAGGCGCGGACTATCTGGAGCGTGCATTGCGCATCGAGCCCGGATATCTCCCCGCTATCATAAATCTGGCGCAACTCAGGTATCGCCGCGGTGAACTGGAGGCGGCGCGGTTGCTCGTCACGGAGTTCAACCGACTGGTTGATCCGACCGCGGAGTCTTTGTGGCTTGCTACTCGTCTAGAGCGCCGACTTGGGGATAAGAATGCCGAAACAAGTTTTGCCAATCAGTTAAGGCGGCGTTTCGCAGGATCCCGCGAATTCCAGGAAATGCAGAAAGGGAACTACGAGTGAGTGATGCGGGAGGCGATGCTCATTCCGCCGAGGAGGCTGGTCCGGGAACGTTGCTTGCGCGTGAACGTGAAGCACGCGGGTTGACCATCGCGGACCTTTCCGGACGACTCAAGTATTCACATCGGCAGATCACTGCGCTTGAGGCGGACGATTTCTCCAAACTTCCGGGCGGAACCTTTGTTCGAGGCATGATTCGGGCTTACGCAAAGCAAGTCGGTGTTGATCAGGTTCGGGTGATGGAACTGTTTGATAAGCGACATGCCACAGTTCCAGTTGCGGTGGACTTTCAGGCAAGACGAATACCGTTTCCCGATGGGAAAAAAAAGGCAACGCGCGTTTATTTGGTTCTGTCATCTCTGGCTTTGATCGCGGTTGGTGCAGTGCTATTGGATTGGCATTTCGGTGCGGAATTCGGGGACTTATGGAAGGTTGGGCGTTCCAGCGCCCCATCCGTGACAATTGCAAAACCAAGGCCCCCAGCGTCTCTTGAGCCTGCCGATGCGGATAATTTTTCCCAAAATGCCGATCCCGACTCGGTTTCCCGTCCGGCTGTTGGCGAAGGCAGGCCAACAGGGCGCGTGGAAAAAGGTGTTTTGCCGCTCGGAAAGATAGTGATGGAGTTTCAACGTGACTCCTGGGTGGAAGTGACAGACGCGCAAGGCGCCCTGATCATGTCGCAACTTAATCCGGCCGGCAGCAGTAAATCGATTGAGGCATCGCCTCCTCTTTCTCTGACGATTGGAAATGCGCAGGGTGTTAAGCTTACTTTCAACGATGCGCCCGTCGACCTGAAGCCATACGTCAAGGTGGATGTAGCGCGTCTCACGCTTGAGTAGTCGAATGAAGTCAAACGGATACAATCGTAGGAAGTCGAACTCCGTCAGGATTGCAGGACTACAGATAGGTGGGGACGCGCCGATCGTGGTTCAGTCCATGACGAATACAGACACGGCGGACGCGGAATCTACGCTAAAGCAGGTCCACGATTTGTGGCGCGCCGGTTCGGAATTGGTCAGGGTTACGGTGAATTCGGCCGACGCTGCGGCGCGTATCCCGGAAATTCGCGCTCGTCTGGATTCGATGGGTTGTGATGTTCCTCTAATTGGTGATTTCCATTTCAACGGACACAAATTGCTCGTTGACTATCCGGAGTGCGCCAAAGCGCTGGCAAAATACCGTATCAACCCCGGCAACGTGGGGCGCGGATCAAAACGCGATGAACAGTTTTCGCTGATGATCGAGACTGCGTGCCGGTACTCAAAGGTGGTCCGTATCGGCGTTAACTGGGGCAGCCTGGATCAGGAACTCCTTGCTCGCTTGATGGACGAGAACAGCCGCCGTGAGAGTCCAATCGCCGCCGGTGATGTGATGCGTGAGGCGTTGATTGCCTCTGCGCTGGAGTCTGCATCGCTCGCGGAGTCAATCGGATTGGCGCGCGACAAGATCGTTCTTTCCTGCAAGGTCAGCGGTGTCCAGGATCTGGTCGGCGTGTACCGCGACCTGGCGGCGACATGCGACTATCCCTTGCATCTTGGGTTGACCGAAGCCGGAATGGGGTCAAAAGGTATCGTCGCATCGACTGCGGCGATGGCAGTTTTGTTGCAAGAAGGAATTGGCGACACCATTCGTGTTTCGTTGACACCAGAGCCTGGAGGCGACCGGACTCGCGAGGTTGTCGTCGCACAGGAAATTCTTCAGACCATGGGTTTGAGGTCATTCGCGCCGATGGTTATCGCCTGCCCCGGGTGCGGCCGTACGACTAGTACCTATTTTCAAAGTCTGGCCGAAAAGATTCAAGCTTTCCTTAGAGAGCGGATGCCCACTTGGAAAGTCTCCCATCCCGGGGTAGAGGAGATGAAGGTTGCAGTGATGGGATGCGTAGTGAATGGCCCGGGCGAATCCAAGCATGCCGACATCGGGATCAGTCTGCCGGGGTCGGGGGAAAGGCCTGTCGCGCCCGTATATATCGACGGCGAAAGGGCGATGACATTGAAAGGCGAATCGATTGCCGAGGAATTTCAGGCCATCGTTGAGGGGTACGTTGAGAGAAATTTTGGCGCAAATGCGTCGAGGCGCCGTGGGGCCACTTCACTGAATTCTCGCGAGGAGGCGGTTTGAATCTGCCTGTGTTTTCTTGATGAATACGAATCTTCAGGCAGTCCGCGGGATGAACGACATCCTGCCCGAGGAAGCAGTGCGCTGGGAGGGATTGGAAGAACTGCTCCGAACCTGGCTGCGCAGTTACGGGTATCGGAATATTCGTACGCCGTTACTTGAGCAGACTGGGTTGTTCAGGCGTGCAATCGGAGAGGCGACTGACATCGTAGAGAAAGAAATGTACAGCTTCGTCGACGAGTTGAATGGTGAACACCTTACATTGCGACCGGAAGCAACGGCATCCACGGTAAGGGCGGCAATAGAGCACTCCCTGACATACAGTGCGCCTCAGCGGCTTTACTACTTTGGCCCGATGTTTCGTCACGAACGACCGCAAAAGGGGCGATACCGGCAATTTCACCAGGTCGGGGCAGAGGCGCTGGGACTGGCAGGACCGGATGTGGACGCAGAAATGATACTCATGTGCTCACGCCTTTGGGATGATCTTGGGCTGTCGGAGCATTTGAAGTTGCGTATAAATTCGTTGGGGGATTCTTCGGAGCGTGCCGCTCACCGCGAGGCACTCGTGACGTATCTAGAGTCGAATGAAGGAAGTCTGGACACAGATGCACATCGGCGCTTGCATTCGAACCCGCTAAGGGTTCTTGATAGCAAGAATCCCGAAATGCAGGCTTTGATCGAGGCAGCACCCAAGTTGATGGATTTCCTCGGGGTGGACTCGCTTGCGCACTTCAAAGGAGTACAGACAGTCCTGAAGGATGCGGGAATTCCCTTCACGATCGATCTGCGTTTGGTGCGTGGTCTGGACTATTACAACCTAACAGTATTTGAGTGGGTTACTGACAAACTCGGCGCGCAAGGGACTGTATGCGGTGGTGGAAGGTATGATGGACTCTTCTCACAATTGGGTGGGAAAGCCACGGCTGCGTGTGGATGGGCTATGGGCTTGGAACGGCTGGTCGCATTGCTCGATGAAACAGGATGGCAATCCGATAAGTCGGTGCCAGATGTCTATCTGGTCAATCTGGGGGCGAGCGGATCAAGATTCGCATTTCGGGTCGCTGAATATCTGCGCGACCGCGGTCTGAACGTCATTCAGCACTTCGGGGGCGGAAGCTTCAAGACACAGTTTCGACGTGCAGACGCGAGTGGGGCGCCGGTGGCAGTCGTGGTCGGCGACGACGAGGCGAGTATCGGTGAGGTGGTTGTCAAACCACTGCGTGAGAGCCGGGAACAAATCAGGGTTAAGTTAGAACGACTCGGCGACGCGGTCGCAGAGTTCCTTTTTCAACAGGATTCACAGGCGATCGAACCTAAATAATGAGTACTCTTGATCTGGAAGAGCAGGAACAACTGGCAGCGCTGAAGGCTTGGTGGCAGCAGTATGGCAACCTTCTGGTGGGTCTTCTTACCCTGGCGTTGCTCGCATTCGCCGCTTGGAACGGTTGGCAGTGGTATCAGCATTCGCAGTCTGTTCAGGCGGCTTCGTTCTACGAGGGTCTCCAGAAAGCGGCGCGCGCAAACGACGCAAAGGCTGCGAGAGATTCTGCGGGGGCGATTCTGGAGCAATTTCCGCGGACGGCGTACGCGCCGTTGGCTGCGTTGGTCGCTGCGAAAGTCAATTTTCAGGCCGGAGACCTGAAGACGGCGCAAGTCCAATTGCAGTGGGCGATTGATAACGCACGTTCCGATGAATTGAAATCGATTGCGAGATTACGTCTCGCCGCAGTTTTGGTTGATCAAGGATCGCTCGACGATGCGCTTAAGGTGATAGATATCAAGGCTGCTTCGGGATTTGAAAGCCTCTACGGCTCTATGCGAGGTGATCTTTTATTGGCCCAAAAACGGATTCCAGAAGCAAAGGCTGCTTATATGGCTGCGCTGGGGCAGGTTGATAAGCGTGATCGTGCACTTCGTGACCACATCCAGCTAAAGCTCGATGCCTTGGGGGCCTGATGGGTCGCCGTAGCTGCAGAGTTTTTGCCTATGCATCGATCGTGGTCGTCTTTTCGGGATGTACGAGTCTGAACGTTGCGAGTCTTAATCCACTGAACTGGTTTTCT
>CAMBSA010000211.1 GCA_945869935.1 Bordetella parapertussis
CACCCCCCGAACGAACTCTGGCACCTGCTGCACGGTTGCGAGCAGCCGCTCACCCCGAGCATGCGGCCCCTGAAGGACGGCGACATCATCGTCGCCGAGTGGCACACCAAGTACGGAGGCTACCGCTGCCACACCGAGTACACGGTGTACCTGGGCAAGAAGGCGCCCAGGGAGTTGCTCAACATCTGGGCGGTGTCGGTGGAGTGCCTGCAGGCGAGCAAGGAGGCACTCACCGCCGGGCGCACCATCCGCGAGGCGCTGGAGATCATAAGGAAGCCCGCGGACAAGGCGGGTCTGGACTGGGTGGAGCTGGGATTCCATGCGATGGGCACCGCGTCGCCTGAATTCCCGACCTGCGTGTACAAGGAGGGCTTCGGCAGCAATTCGCTGAATGCGCACCGGATCGGGGACATGGTGCTGGAGGAAGGCATGACCTTCGGCAACAACGTCGACCTGCACGATTCCAAGTGGAAGCCGGATGTCGGCTGCATGCTGTCGGACTTCATGGTGGTGCGCCCGAAGCAGGCCGAGTGCCTGATCGGCACCCCGCTCGAACTCGCACAGGTCGGCTGACGCAATTTCGCGTGACGCAGGAGACGAGGCCGCAATCGCGGCCTCCCATTGGAGGAGAAATCATGCTGATTCGAAAACTGGCCGCAGCGCTCGCGGTTTCTGTACTCGCGTTCGGACCGTCTGCTGCGTCCGCGCAGGCCTGGCCCGCCAAACCGGTGAAGGTGGTCTCGCCGTATTCCAGCGGCAGCGGACCCGATGTATTCCTTCGCGTGGTGGGCGACAAGCTCTCCAGGCAGTGGGGCCAGCAGGTGCTGGTCGATGCGCGCGCCGGCGCCAACGGATTCATCGCGATCGAGTCGGTGAAAAAGGCCGCGCCTGATGGCTACGAGATGCTGCTCGTGGGCAACGCGCATGCAACCATCAACCCGAACCTGTTCGCGAAAATACCTTACGACATCGAAGCGGATTTCACGCCGGTGGCGATGCTCTATCGCACGCCGTTCTACATCACGGTGGCGGCGAACGGCCCGTATCGCAATGTGGCCGACATCATCGCGGCGGCGAAGGCGGAGCCCGGCAAGCTGACCTATGGCACGCCTTACGTGGGCAGTCCCGCGCATCTGGGCAGCGTGAACCTCGAACTGCTCACCGGCACGCGGATGATTCATGTCCCGTTCAAGGACACGGTGCAGATCTACGCATCGGTCGGAAACGGTGACGTGAGCTGGGCGTTCGGGACGATTGGGTCGACCCTGCCGATCGTTAAAACCGGCAAGGCGCGCCTGATCGCGGTGGCGGCAAAGACGCGCTCGCCCGGCATGCCCGATGTGCCGACGATCGGCGAGGCGGGTGGCCCCGCGGGGCTGGAGGTCGATGCCTGGGTCGCGATCATGGCTCCGAAGCGCACGCCGGCGGAAATCGTGCGACGCGTCAATGCGGAGGTCTCGAAACTGCTTGGGGATGCCGACATTCGCGATCGCCTGAACGTGCTCGGCTTCGAGGCGTATCCGGCCACGCCCGAACAGGTGTCCGAGATCATCCGCACGGATCTGCGCAAGAACGCGGACCTGGTGAGGCGCACCGGCGCGAAGGCCGATTGAATGCGATCGACGCCGGTCCTGATCGTTGGCAGCGGGCCCGTCGGACTCGAGGCATCAACGAGCCCGACCGATGACATGGGAAGCGTGAATTGAAATCCACCCAGGTTCTCGTCGTGGGAGGCGGTCCGATAGGTTTGGCGCTGGCCTGTGACCTTGGCCGTCGCGGCATTCGCGCGCTGCTGGTGGAGCAGAACGCCGACGAGATGGCCTCGGCGAAGATGATCGTGGTGAGCGTGCGCACGATGGAGTTCTGCCGCCAGCTCGGCATTGCGCCGCAGGTGCGCGACTGGGGGTTCCCGCTCGACTACGGCCTCGACAGTGTGTTCGTGACCGACATGCAGGGCTGGGAGCTGGGAAGGATAAAGACGCCCTCGCTTCGCACCGAAGCCGACACGCCCTTCAGCCCGGAGCGCGAACGCCCCTGCCCGCAGACCTGGTTCGATCCGATCCTCAAGCGCCATGCGCGGACCTTTTCCTCGGTCGAGCTTCGCTACAAGACGCGGCTCGAGTCCTTCGTGCAGGATGCGAACGGCGTGACCGCGGAGGTGGTGGACAGCGCGAGCGGCGCGCGCGAGTCGATTCGCGCCGATTACATGGTCGGCTGCGACGGTTATTCGAGTTCGGTGCGCGAGATGCTCGGCATCCAGCTGCGCGGCGAGAAGCATCTCGACCTCTCGATGAGCGTGTATGTGCGCATCCCCGAACTGCGCCGCTTTCACGACAAGGGCGATGCCTACCGCTATGTGTTCGTCGGTCCCGAGGGCGTGTGGTCGGTGCTCACCACGATGGACGGCGGCGATCTCTGGCGCGTGCAACTGGTGGGCGCGAACGACATCGACGTGCGCAAGCACGACCTCGACGCGGTGATGCGCCGCAGTTTCGGCCCCGATGTGCCGTACACGATCGAGGACGTGAGCTACTGGGTGCGCAAGATGACGGTGGCGGACCGCTTCTCCGACGGTCGCGTGTTCATCGCGGGGGATTCCGCGCATGCGCATCCTCCCAACGGCGGCCTCGGCATGAACACCGGCATCCAGGACGCGTGGGATCTCGGCTGGAAATTCGAGGCGGTGCTCAAGGGCTGGGGCGGCCCGATGCTGCTTGAGAGCTACGACTACGAACGCCGCCCGGCCTGTCATCGGGCCGCGGGGGAATCGCTCAAGAACTACCACCGCCTGGTGGACAAGACGAGCTATCCGCTGATTGGCGAGCGCTCGCCCGAAGGCGACGCGGTGCGCGCGGCGCTCGGCAAGCGGCTGGTGGAAGCCAACGAAAAGGCCTGGCATCCGATCGGCGTGCATCTGGGCTACATCTATCACCCCTCGCCGGTGGTGGTGGACGACGGTTCGCCGGTACCGGAGGATGACACGGTGGGATTCGTGCCCTGCGCGCGGCCGGGCGTGCGAGCACCGCATGTCTGGCTGGGTGACGGACGCAGCATCCTTGATCTGTTCGGCGAAGGCTTCGTCCTGCTGCGCTTTGGCAAGGCGCAAACCGCTTCGATCGAAGATGCGGCGCGCAGTCGCGGCGTCCCGTTGCGCGTGGAAGCGGTGAACTCGGCCGAAGCAAGCGCCTTGTACGAGCGGGCCCTGGTGCTGGTGCGACCCGACGGGCATATCGCGTGGCGGGGCGATGCAGTTCCGGCGAATGCGCTCGCGCTCGTCGATGCGATCCGCGGCGCCGGAATTCACGCCGCCGCGCGGCGGGCCTGAAATGAAACGGGGAGGGTCGAAGCCCTCCCCGTCCGGAAGTCGCTGTTAGATGGTCAGGACTTGCCGGCCGCGAGATCCGCTGCGGTCGTGAACGAATCGGCGAAGAACTCCTCGTCCGGCAGCTTGCACTTGGCGGTGAAATCGGCGCGCGCCGAATCGACCATGATCGGCACACCGCAGGCGTAGACCTGCACGCCCGACATGTCGGGGTGATCGGCCATCGCCGCGCGGTGGACGAAGCCGGTGCGGCCGGTCCATGCATCCTCGGGCAGCGCATCGGAGATCACCGGCACGTAGGTGAAGCCGGAATGGTCGGATGCCCACTTCTTCGCGAGATCGTCCATGTACAGGTCTTTCGGACGGCGGCCGCCCCAGTAGAGCGTCATCGGGCGGTTGATGCCCTTGCGGAACGCCGCCTCGATGATCGAGCGGATCGGCGCAAAGCCGGTACCGCTGGCGACGAAGACGATCGGCTTGTCGCTTTCCTCGCGCAGGTAGAAGGAGCCAAGCGGACCCTCCATCCGAAGAATTTCGCGTTCCTTCATCTTCTCGAACACGTACCCGGTGAAGCTGCCGCCGGGCACCTGGCGGATGTGCAGCTGGACGAATTCGTCCTCGTGCGGTGCATTGCCCATGGAGAAGCTGCGGCGCGTGCCGTCCTTGAGCAGGATGTCCACGTACTGGCCGGCGAAGAACTGGAAGCGTTCGGAGGCGGGCAGCTTGAGATTCAGCACCACGACGTCGTCGCTCACCTTGGCGAGGCTCGCCACACGCGCGGGCAGTTTCTTTACCTGGATGTCGCCTGCGCGGCGGACTTCGCGGACTTCAATGACGATATCCGACAGCGGCTTGGCCTGGCAGAAGAGCGCGAAGCCCGAGGCCTTCTCATCGTCGGTAAGCACCTTCGCCGCGTACTGGCCGTAGTCCACTGTGCCTTCGACGAGCTTGCCTTTGCAGCTCCCGCAGGCGCCGTCGCGACAGCTGTAGGGAAGAATCAGCCCGGCGGCGGAAGCACCCTGCAGGACGGTTTCGCCGTCGGGGACGTCGAATTGGTGTTCGGTGTTCTTGATCGTAACGTGATGGGTCATGGTCGGCGTGGGCTTGTTCTGTAGGAAGTCTGTGGGCGGATCGATGCGTCGAACGGGTTAAGATTCACCCATGAAAAGATTGTTGATCGCAGGCTTTGGTGATGTTGCGCACCGTGCGCTGCCTGCGCTCGTCGAGCGATACAGGGTCTGCGCCCTCGTTCGCTCGCCGGATCGTGCACCCCGCGAGGTGTCGGACATCGACCTTGTTCACGGGGACCTGGATCTGCCGGAATCGCTTGGCCGCCTGGCCGGTTCGGCGGACCTCGTTCTTCACTGCGCGCCGCCGCCCAACGAGGGCCGCGTCGACTCCCGCACGCAACACCTGCTCGATGCGCTTGGAAGCGGCGAAATCCTACCACAGCGGGTGGTGTACCTCAGCACCAGCGGCGTGTACGGCGACTGCGCCGGCGCTTACGTTGACGAGAGTCGGCCGCTCAATGCGCAGAGCGACAGGGCACGGCGAC
>CAMBSA010000212.1 GCA_945869935.1 Bordetella parapertussis
TCTCGCCGCTCGAAGCATCCCGATCGAGCAGCATCGCGTAACCAAGCTCTGACAACAGGGACTTTTCGAATGCGCGCAGAATCGGCGCTGACGGTTCCGCGGCCGCGAGGCGACGCAGCGCTTCCGCATAGCAATCATAAAGAAGATCATGGCCGTCTTCCCGCGGAAGCAGTTTGATCATCAGCTCATTGAGATAGAAACCGCACAGAAGCGCCTCGCCCTTTAGCAAAGGCTGGCCCCCGCCCCACTCCGCCTTTGCAAGTGTCCTGACCTCGCCCTTGCCAAACCATGCGAGGGCAAGGGGCTGGAAAGCCATAAGCACGCCGCGCAGTACGGATCTCGGACGACGGGCCCCTCGCGCAACCAGCGTCAGGCGCCCGGTCGTGCGTGCGAACACCTCCACCATGAGGCTCGTTTCGCGGTAGGGCCAGGAATGCAGCACATAGGCCTCCTGGCTCTCGGAACGGCGCTCGGCCATGCGTTCAATCGTAGCCCAGGCTTGCGAGCGAGGCCACGTTGTCCGTCCAGCCGGAGCTCACTTTGACAAACACCTCAAGGTAGATCTTCCCGCCAAACAGACGTTCGAGATCAATCCGCGCGCCACTTGCCACCGCCTTCAGTTTCGCCCCCCCGGCACCGATAACGATCGGCTTGTAGCTATCCTTGGCGATTACGATCGACGCGTAGATCCGACGGAGCTTGCCTTCGGTTTCGAATTTTTCGATCACGACTGTGGTGCCGTAGGGAACTTCCTCGCCAAGCAGACGGAACAGTTTCTCCCGGATTCGCTCTGCCGCGAGAAAACGCTCACTTCTGTCGGTAAGTTCTTCAGGTCCGTAGATTGCAGCCTGCTCCGGGAGATAACGGCGAAGCGTCGCAAGAAACTCCCGAAGGTTTCGGCGCTTCTCCGAGCTGACCGGGATGATCTCGGAAAAGCTCGCTTCACCCGATATCTTCTGAAGAAACGGAACCAGCTGGTCACGTCTCACCTTGTCGGTCTTGCTGACCGCAAGCAGCAGCGGAATCCCCGCAGGAACAAGTGACAACAAGCGCTTGTCTTCCTCATCAAAGCGCCCTGCTTCGACCACAAGCACAATCGCGTCGACCTCGTCGACCGCCATACGTACGCCCTGGTTCATCACCTTGTTCAACTCGCTTCGGTGGCGCGTCTGAAATCCCGGTGTGTCGACAAAGATGAATTGCGAGTTCGCATCGGTCAATATCGCCCGAATTCGGTGTCGGGTCGTCTGTGGCTTTGACGAGGTGATACTGATCCGTTCGCCCACAAGCGCATTGACCAACGTGGATTTACCGACATTCGGCCGTCCGATAATCGCGACGGCTCCGCATCGGAACGATTCAGCGGGGCTTGCGGAATTTGCGGCCATGTTCTTCCCGGATTTTTGCGTACGCGTGACTCGCTGCGTCCTGCTCGGCGCTGCGGCGGCTGGATCCTGCACCGGTGGCCCTTATCGACAGCCCCGGTATTACGCACTCGACTTCGAAATTCTGCTTGTGCGCTGCGCCTTCCGTGGCGACAACGTTATAAAGCGGAAGCTCGATCTTCCTCGACTGGAGCAACTCCTGAAGTTGGGTCTTTGGATCCTTGCCCACATCATCCGGATCGAGTTGTGAAAGTTGGCCCGAAAGAAGTCCGACTACCGTTGCACGTGCCGAATCGAATCCGCCATCGATGAATACCGCGCCTATGAGTGCTTCGAGCGCATCGGCGAGTATCGAAGGGCGGGCAAATCCCCCGCTTTTGAGCTCCCCCTCGCCCAGCAACAGCCATTCGCCCAAACCGAGATCCTGTGCGGCTTTTGCAAGGGACTCCTGCCTGACAAGGGTTGCACGCAGTCGCGACAATTCGCCTTCGCGCAGTTTCTGGTAGCGCGCGTGCAACTCGATTGAAACGATGCAGTTGAGCACGCTGTCGCCGAGGAACTCAAGCCGCTCGTTGTGCGGCGCCCCCCGACTACGATGAGTCAGCGCTTCGCGAGCGAGTGCGGGACTCTTAAAACGATAGCCGACGGCGCGTTCGAGGCGCTCGATGTCCATCGGCCGGATTTCTACCGGCCCTTGCTGCTGCCGGCGAAGTCGAACAGGACGCTGACATTCCCGAAAAGGTGCACTTTCATCGGGTAGGCAAACGTGATCACCAGGTCCCCTCCATCCTTGGTGATCTCGAGATCTTCACCGGTGATTGAAACGATCTCGTCCACCTGCGCCCGCTTGCCGAAGGACTTGCGTACCTCCGCCACGGACGCACCGCCTGCAAGCGCAACTGCAGCAACCGACTTCTTGATCTGGAAATACTCTATGTACGCGGGAGCGAGCTTGAGCCCGATCAGCGCCCCTACGATAAGAACAACGCAAATACCGAGCAATGCCCCGATGCTTACGCCACGTTGATACCTGCGCATGTTGACTCCGCCTATCTGAACCCGCCGAATCGGCTGAGTTCGCTGAAGTTGAACCAGATGAAAAACGCCTTGCCGACGATGTTTTCGTCAGGGACGAATCCCCAGACCCGGCTGTCCGCGGAGTTGTCCCGATTGTCGCCCATCATGAAAAAATGTCCGGATGGCACGGTGCACACGACACCCTCATTATTGTAAGTGCAATTCTCACGTCCCGGAAACTGGCGAATGAACGGAACCGCGGCGGGTGCGTCCTCTTCGATCAGGATCGCGTGCTCGCGACCGTCGATCGTCTCCTGGAACTGCTTGGAGTAGTGAATTCGCTCCCGGTTGAGATAATCCGGCATAGGTTTGAGAGGGACTTCCTTGCCGTTGATCGAGAGTTTCTTGTTGATGTAGGAAATCTTGTCTCCCGGCACACCGACCACGCGCTTGATGTAGTCGAGCGACGGATCCTCCGGATAACGGAATACCATCACGTCTCCGCGCTTCGGGTCGTCGATCGGGATGATCTTCTTCTGGACGATCGGCAAGCGCACTCCGTAGGCAAACTTATTCACAAGAATGAAGTCACCGACGATCAGTGTGGGGATCATGGAGCCCGAAGGTATCTTGAAGGGCTCCACCAGAAAGGACCGGAGAAAAAAAACAATCAGAATTACAGGAAAGAAGCTCTTGGGGTACTCAATCCACCAAGGCTCCCGGGCATCTGCGGCACGGCGCTTGGCGAACCAGAGCTTGTCGGCGAGCGCCACCGCGCCTGTGAAAAGAAGGAGTGAGAAAAGTACCAGCGCGAAGTTCATTTACCCTCCACCTGCAGGATCGCAAGAAATGCCTCCTGCGGGATTTCGACCGCCCCGACCTGTTTCATGCGCTTTTTGCCGGCTTTCTGCTTTTCGAGCAGCTTGCGTTTGCGCGAAATGTCGCCACCGTAACATTTGGCCAGAACGTTCTTTCGCAAGGCTTTCACGGTTTCGCGCGCAATAATGTGCGAACCAATCGCCGCCTGAATGGCGACATCGAACATCTGCCGTGGGATGAGTTCACGCATTTTTGCCACCAGGTCGCGCCCTCGGTAGGGCGCGTTCTCACGGTGGACCATGAGCGACAACGCGTCAACGCGTTCACCATTGATCAGAATATCGAGCTTGACCACGTCAGCCGCCCGGTATTCCTTGAAATCGTAATCCAGCGAAGCATAGCCCCGGCTCGCCGACTTGAGCTTGTCGAAAAAGTCCATCACGACTTCGTTGAGTGGCATGTCGTAACTGAGCATCACCTGCCGACCGGCGTATTGCATGTTCGTCTGGGTGCCGCGCTTCTGGGTGCACAGCGTGATGATTGCACCGACGTATTCCTGCGGAACGAATATGGTGGTCGCGATCATCGGCTCGCGTATTTCCTCGATCTTCGAGGGGTCGGGCATCTTTGCGGGGTTCTCAACCCGCATCTCCGTCCCATCACCTAGCAGGACCTCGTAGACGACCGTGGGAGCGGTGGTGATGAGTTCCATGCCGTATTCACGTTCCAGCCGCTCCTGGACAATATCCATGTGCAGAAGGCCGAGAAAGCCGCAACGGAATCCGAACCCCAGTGCCTGAGAAACTTCCGGCTCGAAATGCAGCGAGGCATCGTTGAGTTTGAGCTTCGTCAGTGCGTCACGAAGCGACTCATACTGATTCGACTCGATCGGATAGAGGCCTGCGAAGACCTGCGGCTTGATCTCCTTGAATCCGGGCAGCGCCTTCTCCGCAGGATGATCCGCATGAGTAAGGGTGTCGCCGACTTTCGCGTCCGCAAGCACCTTGATTCCAGCGATGACAAACCCGACCTCGCCAGCAGAAAGTTCGTCCTTGCCAAGCGATTTTGGCGTGAACACGCCCACCTGTTCGCACAGGTGCACGGCACCTGTGGCCATGAGCCGAACCTTCTCCTTTGGCTTGAGCACGCCATCAACCATGCGCACCAGCATGACGACGCCGACGTAGTTGTCGAACCAGGAGTCGATTACCAGCGCCTTCAGTGGCGCCTTCGGATCGCCTTTGGGCGCGGGAATCCTGCTGATAACCGCTTCGAGAATATCTTCGATGCCCACGCCGGTTTTTGCGCTCGCGAGGATCGCGTCCTGCGCGGGGATACCAATGACATCCTCGATCTCCTTGATCGCCTGATCCGGGTTTGCCGAAGGAAGGTCGATCTTGTTGAGGACCGGGACTACATCGACTCCCTGCTCGATAGCGGTGTAGCAGTTTGCAACTGTCTGCGCCTCGACACCCTGCGAAGCGTCAACCACGAGCAGCGCGCCCTCGCATGCAGCAAGCGATCGGCTAACCTCGTATGAAAAATCCACGTGACCCGGTGTGTCAATGAGGTTCAGGTTGTAAATCTTGCCGTCACGCGCCTTGTAATGCAGGGCCGCCGTCTGCGCCTTGATCGTGATGCCCCTCTCT
>CAMBSA010000213.1 GCA_945869935.1 Bordetella parapertussis
GCCACGGGCGCGATGTCGCGTTCGATGTTGTAGGGCAGGTTCTTGTACAGGCTGGGGTTGATCGCGATCTGCGCGTTGGCCGACACGAGGAAGGTGTAGCCATCGGGCGCGGACTTCGCGACCGCCTCGACACCGATGTTGCCACCGGCGCCGGGACGGTTGTCCACGAGGAACGGCTGCTTCAGGTTCTCGGTCAGTGCCTGGGCGATGAAGCGGCCGAAGGTGTCCGTGCCGCCGCCCGCTGACGACGCGACGACCAGCTTGACCGGCCGCGACGGCCAGACGTCCTGTGCGGAGGCCAACCCTGTCCAGCAGGCGACCAGGATGCAAAGTACGGCAAGCGGATTTTTCCTCATGAAATCTCTCCTACTCGGGGATACGGCAGGTTACCGCGAGTTACGGCGGACTGCTTTGCTCGCAAGCAAATCTGGAGTTTCGCGAATTCCCCTTTACCGCCAAGGCGCCAAGATCGCCAAGGACGCCAGAAAACCCTGGTCATTGCGAGGAGCGCAGCGACGAAGCAATCTCCGCGCTTCTCGCAGGCGGGATTGCTTCGCTTCGCTCGCAATGACCTGAACCGGACTTTCCTTGGCGCGCTTTTCTTGGCGGCCTTGGCGCCTTGGCGGTAAATACGGCCTCAAAACACCGCTAGGCGTTCAGCGCGATCTGTGCCGCCCTTGCCATGTTGCGCTCCATCTGCACGCGGCCCATGTAGTACTGCTTCGGCCACACGATGTCGGCGTACTGCTGGTCGGCCGCGGCATGCAGGGTCCAGAACGGGTCGGACAGGTGCGGACGCGCGAGCGCGCACAGGTCCGCGCGGCCGGCGGCGATGATCGTGTTGACGTGGTCGGCCTCGAAAATGTTGCCCACCGCGATCGTCGGGATGCCGACTTCGTTGCGGATGCGATCGGAGAACGGCGTCTGGTACATGCGGCCGTACACCGGCTTCTCGGTCTTCACCGTCTGGCCCGAGGAGCAGTCGATGATATCCGCGCCCGCGTCCTTGAACGCACGGGCCATCAACACCGCGTCATCCGCGGTGTTGCCGCCCGGCGCCCAGTCGTGGCAGGAGAGCCGCACCGACATCGGCCGGTCCGAAGGCCAGGCCGCGCGCATCGCGCGGAACACCTCCAGCGGGTAGCGAAGGCGGTTCTTGAGCGAGCCCCCGTACTTGTCCTTGCGCTGGTTGGTGAGCGGCGAGAGGAAACTCGCGAGGAAGTAGCCGTGCGCCGCGTGGAATTCGACCATGTCGAAACCGGCCTTGGCCGCACGCTTGGTGGCGGCGACGAACTGGCGCTTGATGGCGACCATGTCCTCGCGCGTGGCTTCCTTTGGCACCTGGCTGTGCGGCAGGTAGGGCAAGGGCGATGCCGAGATGATCGGCCAGTTGCCCGAGTCGAGCGGCTCGTCGGTGAGTTCCCAGGCGAGCTTGGTGGACGCCTTACGACCGGCGTGGCCGATCTGGATCGCGATCTTCGATTCCGAATTCGTGTGCACGAAATCGACGATCCGCTTCCAGCTGTTCATCTGCTGGTTGGTCCAGATGCCGGCGCATCCCGGGGTGATGCGGGCTTCGGGCGAAACGCAGGTCATCTCGGTGAACAGCAGCCCCGCGCCGCCGAGCGCGCGCGAGCCGAGGTGCACCATGTAGAAATCATCCGGCATGCCGTCCTTGCAGGAGTACATCGCCATCGGCGACATCACCACGCGGTTCTTGAGCTCGAGATTGCCGATCCTGAAGGGCGTGAACATCGGCGGCAGCGGCTTGTCGGGAAGACCCGAGGCCTTCGCGAGCCAGCGTTCCACGCCCTCGATGTATTTCGGGTCGCGCGCTTTCAGGCTCTCGTGGCCAACGCGCTGGCTTCCGGTAAGTAGTGAGTAGGTGAACTGCTCCGGCGACATGTTCACGAAGCGCCCCACCTCCTCGAACCATTCCATGCGGTTGCGCGCCGCGCTCTGCAGTCGCAGCGCCTCGATCTCGCGCTCTCCCTGGTACTTCACCAGGGCGCGCTCGACGTTGGGCTCGGCGGCCACGGTGGCGGCCAGGCTGATCGCATCTTCCATCGCGAGCTTGGTGCCGCTGCCGATGCCGAAGTGCGCGGTGTGCGCCGCATCGCCGATCAGCACGATGTTCTTGTGGTGCCACTTGCGACAGAGCACGCGCGGAAACTTGATCCACATCGCCGAGCCGCGCAGGTGGCGCGCATTGGAGATCAGCTTGTGGCCATCCAGCATCTCGGCGAAAAGCTTCTCGCACAGCGCGATCGACTCGTCCGCCTCCATCTTGTCGATGCCGTGCTTGAGCCAGGTTTCCTCCGGGGTCTCGACGATGAAGGTGGAGTGGGTTTCGTTGAATCGGTAGGCGTGCAGGTTGAACCAGCCGTGCTCGGTTTCCTTGAACGCGAAGGTGAAGGCATCGAGCAGCTTCTCGGTGCCAAGCCAGATGAAGCGGTTCTTGCGCACGTCGATGTCGGGCTGGAATTCGGCTTCGTATTTCTTGCGGGTGATCGAGTTCAGGCCGTCCGATGCAACCATCAGATCGCAGTTCTTGGCGATGTCGTCCGGATCGAGCACGTTCTCGGCGTTGAGCACCTTCACGCCAAGGCCTTCGGCGCGCTTTTGCAGGATTTCGAGCAGCTTTATCCGCGCGATGCCGCAAAAACCGTGACCACCCGAGGTGATCTTGCTGCCGCGGAACCAGGTGTCGATATCGTCCCAGTGACGAAAGTTGCGCAGGATTTCCGCATGCGATTCCGGATCGGCCTTCTCGAAGCCGCCGAGGGTCAGGTCGGAGAACACCACGCCCCAGCCAAAGGTGTCACTCGGCTTGTTGCGCTCGTAGATGGTGATGTCCGCCGACGGATTGGCCTTCTTGTAGAGGATCGAGAAGTAGAGACCGCCGGGACCGCCGCCGAGTACGTTGATTTTCATTTCGTTTCTCCGTGTGTATCTTTTGATGAATCTTCTTGAATGCCTAAAAGCCGATTGCCGAATCTTGCGTGTTTTATCTCGTCACTCTTTGATGTCGAACAACTTCGCGAGCTGGCCCTTGATCACCTTGCGGGTGGGCGTGAGCGGCATCGCGCCGATGATTTCCAGCCGCTCGGGCCACTTGAGCTTGCTGACCTTCTTTTCCTCGAGAAAGCGCTGCACCTCGGTGAGCTGCAGGGACTGTCCCGGGCGCAGGGTCACGAACAGGCAGGCTTTCTCGCCCAGCACCGGATCGGGCATCGGCACCACCGCCGCCTCCAGCACCGCAGGGTGTCCTGCCATCAGGTTCTCCACATCGACCGGGTTGAACTTCACCCCGCCGCGATTGATGATGTCCTTGGTGCGCCCGGCAAGTGCAGTGTTGCCAGCCGCATCCATCTCCGCAAGGTCGCCGGTGCGAAACCAGCCGTCCTCGGTGAATGCGTCGCGCGTCGCCTGCGGATTGTCGAGATAGCCCGAGAAAAGCGACGCGCCGCGCACCTGCAGTTCGCCGACCTCGCCCGGCGCAGCGGGGCTCCCGTCGTCCTGCACCACCCGAAGTTCTGTTCCAGGACTCGCGCACCCGGTGGTCTCGATCCGCACCGGCTCGCTGTCGGCAAGCCTCGTGTAGGCGCCGGCCTGCAGTTCGGTCATGCCCCAGAGCTGCATCACCTTTCCACCGGGCAGGAGCGGTTCGAACGCGCGGCCGAGTTCCGGCGGCACTGCGGTGCCGGATATTTGCACGTACCGGAGCGAGGAAAGATCACGCCCGTCGAACAGCTTCGCACCGAGGCAGGCAGCGATATGCGCGGGAGCTGTGAAGGCAATCGTCGGTCGCTCGCGCGAGAACAATTCGGCGAGTTCGGGCGGCGAGAACGCCGGCATCAACAACGTGACGGCCCCGGTGGCAAGCGCCATGTTGAAACTGAACAGACCGTAGAGATGCGTGTAGGGCGCCGCCGACAGCAGCAGGTCCTCGCGAGTCACCGACAGTTCCCGCGCCGACAGCCGTGAATTGCCGAGGAAGTTGCGGTACGCGTGCGGCACGCCCTTGGGTGCGGAGGTGGTGCCCGAGGTGTAGAGCAGAAGGAAAGGCATGTCGGCGGTGACGGTCACCGGGGCGGGCGGTGTTGCGTTGCTCTGCGCATCGGCGACGAGATCGGAAAACGCGAGCGCGCCCTCCGGCGCTCCCGGGCCGACTGCGATCACGTGCTTCATGTGCGGAAGCGCGGGTTTCAGCTCGAGCACGGTCCGTGATGCGGAGTAGTCCTTCGCCTGCGCGATGACTATCGCCGCCACCGCCTTGCTGTGTGCAAGCAGCGTCTGCAGTTCGGCGGCGCGATAGGGCATGTGCAGGGTCTGCATCACCGCGCCGCGCGAGGCGATCGCGAGATAGGCGGTGACGAACTCCACCGAGTTGGGCAACTGCACTGCGATGACGTCGCCCTTGGCGATGCCGAAACGGTCAAGCCCGCGCGCGAACGCACGCACCTGCCTGCCGAACTGAGACCAGCTGAGGCTGCCGCCGCCTGACCCAAGCGCGTCGCGCGCTCCCCACCGAAGCGCTTCGCGATCACCGCATTCGCGCTCGTTCGTGGCAAGCCAGTCGCCGAGCGTGACGTCGCTCCAGTAGCCGGCGCGGCGGAATTCGTCGACGCGGGGATGGGCGGGGTCAAGGCGCAGGGTCATGCGCGTGCTTGCGGTGGTATTACGCAGATCGCTTCGCTGCGCTCGCGATGACGGCTCCCTGCAGTCATCGCGAGCGCAGCGAAGCGATCTCGCCGTCGCACCTATACCCGCCTCGCGATCACGTCCGCCTCCCTATCCAGCGGATCTGCTGCACCTCGCCCGACGCACGCCCGCCGGACTGCTCGGCGCCCAACATCTCCGTAAGG
>CAMBSA010000214.1 GCA_945869935.1 Bordetella parapertussis
CGTCTGAATCTTCTGGCGCAGCTCGCGCGGCGTGCCGGCGGGGGCGAGCAGGCCGACCCAGGGTTCGGCGGTGAAGCCTGCGAGGCCGGCCTCGGTCGCGGTGGGCAGGTCGGGTGCTCCGGAGAAGCGCGCGCGGCTGGCGATCGCGAGTGCGCGGAGCTTGCCGGTCTTCACATGTGAAAGCGTGGACGTGGTGTCGAGGAACATCGCGGTCTCGCCGGTCATGACCGCTGCGATCGCCTGCGGCACCGCCTTGTAGGGCACCTGCACGAGATCGGCGCCGGACTGGCGCTTGAACAGCTCGGTCATGATGTTGGTGGTCGAGCCGGGGCCGGTGGAGGCGTAGTTGAGCTTGCCCGGGCGTTCCTTCGCGTAGCGCAGGAAGTCGGCAAGGTTGTTCACCGGCAATTGCGGCGCGACGTAGATGATGAGCGGAATCCAGGCGAGCAGCGAGATCGGCGCGAGGTCGCGGGTCGGGTCGATTGGAAGTTTCTCGAACAGCGGCTTGGCCATGACGATCGGGCCGCTTGCCGACATCAGGAGCGTGTGGCCGTCGGCCGGCGCCTTCGCCACCGCCTCGGTGCCGAGATTGCCCGCCGCGCCAGGACGGTTCTCCACCACCACCTGCTGGCCCCATGTTTCGGTCAGTCCCTGAGCGAGCAGGCGCGCGACCACATCGGTCGGCCCGCCGGCGCCGTTGGGCACGACCATGCGCACCGGTTTTGTCGGATAAGGCGCGGTGCTCTGCGCGAAAGTGTTGCTCGCGAGGGCGAGCGTGAAGGCTGCGGCGAGCAGCGGTACGAGGCGGTGGTGCTTGCGATGCTGCATGAATACTCCGTGGTGGATTGCGGTTATTCCATTCTGATGCCAAGCGTCTTGACAAAAGACGCCCAGCGCTCGGATTCGCTCGCGATGGTGTCGGCGAAGGCGTCGGGCGGGGAGGCGACAACATCGAAGCCGAGGCTCGCGAGCCGCGCCTTCGTGTCGGGCGCGAGCAGCACCTTCGCCGCATCCGCGTGGATCTTCACTCGAAGCTCGTGCGGCGTCTGCAGCGGCGCGAGCAGGCCGTACCAGGAGTCGGCGAGGAGTCCGGGGTAGCCCGCTTCCGCGGTGGTTGGTACGTCGGGGGCGCCGGAGAAGCGGACTTTCGCCGCCACCGCGAGCGCGCGCAGCTTGCCGGCTCGCGCATTGGCAAAGCCGGTGGGCGTGTCGAAAAAGGCGATGACCTCGCCCGCCATCAGCGCGGCCACCGCGGCGGGCACCGCCTTGTAGGGCACCTGAACGAGGTCGAGTCCCGCCTGGCGCTTGAGCAGTTCGCCCGCGAGATGCGGCATGGTGCCGATGCCGGTGGAGGCGTAGTTGAGCTTGCCCGGGTGTTCCTTCACGTGGCGAACGAGTTCCGCGAGCGTTTTTGCCGGCGTGGCCGGCGTGACGAACAGCACCATCGGCACCGACGTGAGCTGCGAGATTGGCGCGAGTTCGCGGCGCGGATCGACGCGCAGGTTCGGGTACAGCGACATGTTGATGACGATCGGCCCCGCGCTGCCAAGCAGCAGGGTGTGGCCGTCGGGAGCGGCGCGCACCACGACTTCTGCGCCCGGATTGCCGCCCGCGCCGGGTCGGTTCTCCACCAGCACCTGCTTGCCCCAGGCTTCCGTTAGCCCATTGGCGAGAACCCGTGCGACCACATCGGTCGGGCCGCCGGCGCCGGCGGGGACCACGAGTTTCACCGGGCGGGCGGGGAACTGGGCGAAGGTCGTGCTCGCCACGAGGAGCAGGGAAATCGCGATCAGCCGCAGGGAGAGAGTGAGTTTCACGAGAAAATGTTCAACATTTTTCTTAAAACTCTAGAAAGGGCGCCTGAAAGCGGGCAATTCGCGTCCAGAAATGGATCAATTTCAAGCTAGACCAGGCCGTCCATCACCATCACCTGCACGACATCGCCTGCCTGCACCGAGCCTTGTTCGTGGCCGAGGACGATGAAGCAGTTGGCCTCCGCCATCGAGCGCAGGATGCCCGAGCCCTGCGAGCCGGTGAGTTTCACCGTCCATGCGCCGTCTTTTTGACTGAGGATGCCGCGCTGGTATTCGGTGCGGCCGGGTTTCTTGCGCATCGCGGATTCGCAGCGTACTTGTACCAGCGGCAGGTCGGTGTCGCGCCTGCCCATCATCGCGAGCAGGCCGCCGCGCACGAAGTGCAGGAAAGTCACCATCACCGCCACCGGGTTGCCGGGCAGGCCGAAAAACACCGCGTTCTGCACCCGGCCGAAGGCCATCGGCCGGCCGGGGCGCATTGCCACCGTCCAGAAGGCGACTTCACCGAGCCGGGCCATCAGGTCGCGGGTGAAGTCGGCCTCGCCCACCGACACGCCGCCGGAGGTGATGACCGCGTCCGCGTTCGCCGCTGCGTTTCGGAAGGCGGCGTCGAGTTCGGCGGGGTCATCGCGCACCACGCCCATGTCGATGACTTCGCAGCCGAGGCGCTGCAGCATGCCCCACAGGGTGTAGCGATTGGAGTCGTAGACCTGGCCTTCGCCGAGCGGTTCGCCCACCGAGCGCAGTTCGTCGCCGGTGGAGAAAAAGGCCACGCGCAGTCGCCGGCGCACGCGTACTTCCGCAAGCCCGAGCGACGCCAGCAGGCCGAGTTCGGCCGGGCGCACGAGCGTGCCGGCGCGCAGCGCGGGCGAGCCTTTTTTCAGGTCCTCGCCCGCGAGGCGGCGGTGCTGGCCGGGTTCCTGTCCGGCGGGAACGTGGATGATCTTGCTCTCGGCCTTCGCCAATTCCTGGATCACCACCGTGTCGGTGCCTTCGGGCATGACCGCGCCGGTCATGATGCGCACGCATTGGCCGGCGGAAACCCGGCTGCCGAAGGCACGGCCGGCAAAGGCGGTGCCGATCTCGGTGAGGGTGGCTGCGCCCTTCGCGATGTCCTCGCCGCGCACCGCCCAGCCGTCCATCGCCGAATTGTCGTGCGCCGGGACGTCGATGGTGGACATGACGTCCTCCGCCAGCACGCGGCCGAGCGTCGAGCGGATCGCTACTTTCTCGATGCCGGTTACCGGTTGCACGAAGTCGCGGATGATCCGGTTGGCGCGGTCGACCGGCAGCGCGTTCGGGTCGTAGTCGCTGATGCAGCTGACGATCTGTTCGAGTGTGGTCATGGATGGGGTATGGCGGGTGTGTGGTGCTCTAGCCGGGTGGCATCGAATCCCAGGCCTCGAGTTCCGCCCGGGTGTTGATATTGGAAAAGGCATCGGCCTCATCGTCGAAGGGCACTTCCACCACCGCGAGCGAGGCATACCACGCGTCGATCTTGCGGCCGCCCGATTCGAGGAAGGCGGTGAGGTGCGGCAGGAGTGCAGTCTTCACCAGAGCGAACACCGGGTGCGGCTGGTCGTGGGTGCGGGCGACCGCGATGTCGGCACAGTGTTCGTCGGCGTATTGGCGCAGTCGGCCGACGAGGTCGAAGGGAAGGAAAGGCGAATCGCAGGGCACGGTAACCACCCACGGATGCGCGGCGGCCGAGAGCCCCGCATGCAGCCCGGCGAGCGGACCGGCGCCGCCTGGGACACCCGCGCCGACGCGATCGGTGATCACCCGATGGCCGAAACGCTCATAGGCGTCGATGTTCTGGTTGGCATTCACCAGGATTTCATCCACCTGCGGCGATAGCCGCTCCAGCACCCAGGCCACCATCTCTCGGCCGCGAAGCATTTGCAGCCCCTTGTCCACGCCGCCCATGCGGCGGCCCTGGCCGCCGGCGAGGACAAGCCCCGAGATGGACACTATGCAAGCTCCGTCGGCGAGATGCTTTTCACGAAGCGCTCGCGCCCGGTGAAAAGCAGGTAGTGCTTGCCGCCGGCGGCGCGGCCGATCATCGTGATGCCGATGCGCGCGGCGATGTCGTGGCCCATCTTGGTGAGCCCGGAGCGCGAGACGAGGAAGGGAATGCGCATCTGCGCCGCCTTGATCACCATCTCGGAGGTGAGGCGCCCGGTGGTGTAGAACACCTTGTCCGAGCCTTCCACACCCTCGAGCCACATTTTCCCAGCGATCGCATCGACCGCGTTGTGGCGGCCGACGTCCTCGACGAAGTAGAGGATCTCCGCCGAATCGGCGGTGACGGCCGCGAGCGCACAGCCGTGCACCGCGCCGGCGGTCTTGTACACCGCCTCGTGGCGGCGTACCGCTTCGAGCATTGCGTGCAGCGCGTCCTCCGAAAGGCGCACGTCGTCGCGCAGGGTGATGGTGTCGATCTCCTCCATCAGGTCGCCGAACACCGTGCCCTGGCCGCAGCCGGTGGTGACGGTGCGTTTGGACATCCTGCCCTCGAGGTTGTCGATGCCGTGCCGGGTTGTGACCGCGGCAGAGTCGGTGTCCCAGTCGACCTGCACCGCGGCGATGTCCGCAATCGACGGCACCAGCCGCTGGTTGCGCAGGTAGCCGAGCACCAGCGCCTCGGGTGCCTGGCCGAGGGTCATCAGGGTGACGAGCTCGCGGCGGTCGAGATAGATTGTGAGCGGGTGTTCGCCCGCGATCGGCGTGCTGACCGCTTCGCCGCGTTCGTTGATCGCCTCCACCTCGAAGGTGGCGGGACGGCCAGACGCAGTGAGTTCCGGACGGTTGAGTTCAGGTCGGGGGAGTTCGGATCGATTCATCGGCTCGCGCCCGGGGTCAGCCACCGATGTACGACATCTCGACCTTGCGCGCATTCGCGGTCTCCGCGGTGCGGATCTCGGAGTAGCGGTCGGTACGCACCGACCAGAGCCGGGCAATGGATTCCGCGATGCCGTCGTCGCTGGTGCCGTTGCGAATAAGGGTGCGCAGGTCGTAGCCCTGGCTTGCGAACAGGCAGGTGTAGAGCATGC
>CAMBSA010000215.1 GCA_945869935.1 Bordetella parapertussis
CATCGCGCAGCACATGCTCGAACACCGGATCGATCAGCACCGCCTCGCGGGTTCGGATGTCCGCGAGCAGATAGGTGTAGGTGGAGGATTGCGGATCGAACAGTTGGCGGAAAATCATGTTCAGTACTCCAGAAAAATCACGCTGACGCGAGGCAAATTGTATCGGGAAGCCATCGGTCGGTCTTTGCCGGGTGCGTGTCGCGGCGCCGGGCTACAAAGGCGTAAATGTGAAAATGTGGAATTGCGCGGAAGTTCGCGCCTTGCTCCGGGCTTTGCCCGTCGCAACGGCATGCGATAAACGAGGCGTCAACTTATCCGTGCGAGTGCCGATAAGGTTTTCAACTGCGTTCTTCCGGTCAAGGCAATCTTCAAGCATAAAGCGACAGACAGGTTATCGACCAATACATCCGCTGTTGCGCGCGCCTCGTTCTCGCTGGTGTGCCTGATGCGGAGGGAAGATGCCCCCCCTCAACCCGACGTTTGAGGGTTGCCTTGACCCGAGGGACGCAGAGCAGTCGACCGCTTCGGATCGGTTGTGCGTCATGTGTGAGCATGTGCATCAGGGGAGGCTTGATCGTGATTGGCAGACTCTATCTTGCATGGCGTTTCTATATCGGGCTGAACTACTCCTGGCATCTCGCCTGGGCCAAGGCGGCGTACCGGCGATTCCATTGACGCCGCGACGCATTTATCCGCGCCTTGCCCTCGCCGGATCGGGCCAGGCGTGGCATTCGGCCCGGGCGCGCTAAATCATGTCATCGAGGAAATCCGACAGTACGGTATTCACTGCATCGGCTTGAGTCAGCGGCGCCATGTGGCCGCCTTCGGCCACTTCGGCCACTTCGACCAGTTCGCGAGCAGCATCTGTGCCCCGGCGGACATCGTGATCGTCCCGTCACCGGTCCAGGCGGTGGTCTGCCCGTAGCCGTGCAGATTGGGCGCGAGCTACGCGGAAGCGCCCGCGCAGGCGCTCGATCAACACACCTGCATTCCACCACAGACGGCGAGGGTGGTGAACGCGCGTCGACCGCGTAGCGATCTATCGGGCCGCGTTCGGCCTGTACACAGGTTTGAAGGCCGGCTATTCGATCAACCGGTCGGCCCGGTTAAGGAACGAAGGCGGAATCTTCAATCCGAGCGCCCTGGCGGTCCTGAGATTGATCAGGAGTTCGAAGTTGGTCGGCTGTTCCACCGGCAGGTCAGCCGGGCGTGCGCCGGCGAGAAGTTTCCTCACGTACACCGCGCTCTGTTTGACGATCGGGTGTTTTGTCGATATGCCAAAAGTCACCAGGGCACCGGCTTCGGCATAAGAATTGATGGCACTGAACACGGGGATCCTGCGCGCGAGGCCCAGCTCGATGATTTTCGCGCGCTGCTCCGCAAGCATGCTGTCAAATCCGGTGACAAGTGCGGCCGGCCGTGTTTTGGACATCGCATTGAACGCCCCTCCTATGGCCTCGGGTGTCGCGGCTTCAAAGGCGTCGGCCGTCATGCCCGCCTTGCTCGCCGCTTTTTGCACCGACTGGAAGATCGGCCGGTTGGATGCATTCAGCGGATTGATCAGCACCGCAAGCCGCTTTGCTCCGGGTAGGGCTTCGCGGACGAATTCAACCAGTTTCACCGCCCGATCGTCGTTCATCGTTGCCGTTCCGGTGGTATTCCCACCGGGTCGCGAGAGGTTCGCGATCAGGCTGCTGCCGACCGGGTCGTTCAAGCCAAGCATCACGATCGGAATGGTTTTCGTTGCCTGCTGCGCGGCGCGCGCCGAGGCGATCGTCCCGACCAGAATGAGCGCGGGCTTGCGCGCGAGCGCCGACACGAGCAGCCCCGGGAAGCGATCGTAGTGCCCGTCGGACCAGAACGAATCGAGGATGTAATCCCGGCCCTCGGCGAGTCCGTTTTCCCGCAATCCGTCGCGCAGGTCCGCAAGGATCCAGGCCCCTCCCGCCGCCGTGCCGCTTCCGATATAGGCGAGGCGCGCCGGACCGGATTGCGCGCCGGCAACACCGCATCCGGCACCGAGCGCAAGCACCGCGTCGCGTCTGTTCATTCGACCCTCATTGAAAAGCGCCATCGAGTGGCACCGGCGTGGCAAGGGCGGAGCATCCGGACCGCGGCCGGTGGGCGACATAGTACGAATTCGCGGTGGATCGGGGTTGAGCAGGGCGGACCTTCACAGACGCAGGGTGATACCCGTCCTCGACTTTTGAAACCGGCTGCGTGTACCGGGCCCCTAAATCTGCGCATGCCAGGCGCGGTGCGGCCCGCGCCGGCCGGGATGCTTGAAGTCCTCCGGCACGCTCTTGTGCGTGATCTCGCGCAGCCCGAGGCGCTGCTCCAGCTCAGGATCGATCGCAAACGTTCGCAGGTTGGTGGAGAAGAACAGTTCGCCGCCGGCTGCGAGCAGGTCATGGCACTGGCCGATCAGCCGCGCATGGTCGCGCTGCACATCCAGCACGCCCTGCATCTTCTTGGAATTCGAAAACGAAGGCGGGTCGAGGACGATGAGGTCGTACTTCTCCGCGATCGAGATCTCGTCGCCGAGCCACGCCAGCACATCGGCGCGCACCAGCTTGTGCCGTCGCGAATCGATGCGGTTGAGCGCGAAGTTGCGCGCGGTCCACGCCTGATAGGTGTTGGAGAGGTCGACGGTGGTGGAATGGCTTGCGCCGGCGCACGCGGCGTAAACAGAAAAGCTGCCGGTGTAGGCGAACAGGTTGAGAAAGCGTGTGCCTGCGCCGGCGCCAGCCCGCTGCGCGACGGTGTCGGCCACCAGCGCGCGCGTCGGCCGGTTGTCGAGAAACAGGCCGGTGTCGAGATAGATGTCGAAGTTGACTTCGAACCGGTACCCGGCTTCTTCCACCACGAAGGCCTCCGCATCCGCGTCATCGAGCCGTTCGTATTGCGAGGTGCCGCGCTGGCGTTCGCGGCGCTTCAGGTGCAACTGCTCCGCCGGGATCGCGCACACCTCGCAGATCGCATCGCACACCGCGATGAGCCATGAGGTGTAGTCCTCGTCCGTCATCTTCCATCCGGTGTCGATCTCCTGCACATGCAGGTGCGTTCCGGTGCGGGGAGCAACCGTCTCGAACCAGTCGATCGCGAAGGGAAACTGCGGCACGTCGCGGTCGTAGATGCGAAAGCACGAGGTCCCTCGCCGTCGCGCCCACTTGCGCCAGTGGGCGAGGTTCTTGCGAAGGCGGTTGGCAAAAGGAGATACGTCCACGGTGGGCATCGGTGATCTATCGTTTCGGACTTGGGTTGAGGCGGCCTGGCATTTGATTGCGAAATTCAGCAACCATATTTACCTCTTGCAGGCTTCAATAAATGATCTGCAAACGGCAATTGCGCATATTCATGGATGGAATCGGTTCTGTTCAGAGCTCGCGCCCGCCCAGGCCCACCTTCGAATAGATCGAATTGATGTGGTCCTTCACGTCCTGCGGCGTGTCGTCGTGTTCCTTCGCATGCGCCCAGCCGAGCGTCTCGCGCGCGTGGCACCCCATCACCTCGTCCTGGTCGGAGGTGCCGCCGCTGATGCCGTAGGCGCCCACCAGCTCGTCGCCCTTGAAGATCGGCGCGCAGCCGCCCGACACCACCACGCGGCCGCCGGTGAACACCGCGGCGTTCATCAGCATCTGCGGGTTGCGTTCCTTGAACCATTGCTGGATCGCGAGGCCGTCGGGAAAGCGCGGGCTCATCGAGCGGAAGGCGGCCACGGTGAAGGCCTTGCCCCAGGCGATCTCGGCGGTGATGAAGCCGGCCTCGTCCATGCGCTCGAGCGAAAGCAAGTGGCCTTCGGCGTTCACCAGCGCGATCGACACCGGCACGCGCATCGCCTCCGCCTTGTCGCTGACGGTTCGGATGAATTCACGGCATTCGCTTGCGCGCAGTCGGGCCATGGGGTGTTTCCTTTTATCGGCATTGCGGAGGGCGACAGTTTATAGCCTGCGCGGGTGCTAACATCGCCGCCGCCCCGCAGTACACCACGCAGAGGAGGAACAAACATGCGAATGCTCGCGGCCCTGATGCTCTCACTGGCCAGCACGCTTGCTCAGGCGCAGAGCGCCTATCCAAACAAGCCGGTGAAACTCGTGCTCGGCTTCCCCCCGGGCAGCGCGGCGGACGTGGTCGCGCGCCTGCTCGTCCCGCGCCTCGGTGAAAGCCTCGGCCAGCCGATGGTGGTGGAGAACCGGCCCGGCGCGGGCAGCAACATCGCAGGCGAGGCGGTCGCGCGCGCGCCGGCCGATGGCTACACGCTCCTGCTCGGGTCCGTGGCGAATGCGATAAACGCGACGCTTAGCCGTGGCCTGTCATTCGATTTTGCCCGCGATTTTTCGCCGGTGTCCGGCGTGGCGACGCTGCCCAATCTGCTGGTGGTGCACCCGGCGGTACCCGCGAAGAACGTGCAGGAACTGATTACTGCGGCGAAGGCAAAGCCGGGGGAGCTGATGTACGGCTCCTCGGGCAACGGCACCGCGCCGCATCTCTCGGGCGAACTCTTCAACCTGATGGCGGGGGTGAAGACGGTGCATGTGCCCTACAAGGGCAGCCCGCAGGCGGTCACCGATCTGCTTGCCGGCCGCGTGCTGGTGATGTTCTCGCCCGCGTCCACCGTGCTGCAGCACATCAAGGCAGGGAGCCTGCGTGCGCTTGCCTCCACCGGCCTCGCGCGCACCGGCGCCGCGCCCGAATTGCCCACGGTGGCGGAATCGGGCCTCGCGGGTTTCGAGACCTCGGTGTGGTTCGGCCTCGTCGCGCCGCTGGGTACGCCGGTCGACATCCTCGACCGGCTCAACCGCGACACGCAGCGCGCGCTTGCCGCGCCGGAGCTCAAGGCCCAGTTCGCGGCCCAAGGCGTGGAT
>CAMBSA010000216.1 GCA_945869935.1 Bordetella parapertussis
CCTCGGGCGTCTCGGGCATCGCGTCATTGGTCCAGAAGCAGTACTTGTTTGCTGCCGGCGGATTGACCACACCGGCGATATGTCCCGAGCCGCCGAGGACAAAGCGAACGCCGCGGCCGTTCTTTGCATTCGAGCCGAGGATTCGCGCGCCGAGATAGGTCGACTTCCATGGCGCGATATGGTCCTCGACGGTGGAGATGAAGTAGGCGGGCACCTTCACCTTTCGCAGGTCGAGCGACACGCCCCCGAGCTTGATGCCGCCCGGGTCCTTGAGCGCGTTCTTCAAGTACATGTTGCGCAGGTAGAAGCTGTGCATCTTCGCCGGCATGCGGGTGGAATCGGAATTCCAGTAGAGCAGGTCGAAGGGGAAGGGTTCGCGGCCGAGCAGGTAGTTGTTGATCACGAATGACCAGATAAGATCGTTGGCGCGCAGCATGTTGAAGGTGCCCGCCATCTCCGAGCCCTCGAGGTAGCCGCGCTCGCTCATGCGATGCTCGAGGGCCTGCACCTGCTGCTCGTCGATGAACACGCCGAGTTCGCCCGGAATCGAAAAATCCAGCAGCGAGACGAAGAAGGTCGCGCTCGCGACGCGCGTGTCCTTTTTCGACGCCATCCAGGCGAGCGCACTGCCGAGCAGCGTGCCGCCGAGGCAGTAGCCGATGACATTCACCTCACGCTCGCCGGTGGCGCGCTCGATCGCATCCAGCGCGGCAAGCGGTCCCTCGAACATGTAGTCGTCGAAACCCTTGTCGGCATGGCGCCGGTCGGGATTCACCCAGGAGACCACGAATACCGTGTGGCCCTGCGACACCGCCCAGCGGATGTAGGAATTCTTTTCGCGCAGGTCGAGGATGTAGAACTTGTTGATCCAGGGCGGGATGATCAGCAGCGGCCGTTTCGCCACCGTGCCGGTCATCGGGGCGTACTGGATGAGTTGCATCAGGTCGTTCTGGAACACCACCTTGCCGCGCGTGGTGGCGACATTGCGCCCTACCTCGAAGGCACGTTCGTCGGTCATCGAGATGCGCAGGCTGCCGTCGCCGCGCTCGATGTCCTCGAGCAGGTGCGCGAGGCCCTTCACCAGGTTCTGCCCCCCCGAATTAAGTGTCTCGCGCAGCACCTGCGGGTTGGTGAACACGAAGTTCGAAGGCGCGAGGGCGTCGATGTACTGGCGGGTGAAGAAATCCACCTTGCGCTTGTGTTCGTCCGTCAGCCCCTCGGTGCCCGCCACCGCCTCATGCATGTTTCGTGCGGTGATCAGGTACGACTGCTTGATGTAATCGAAGAGGAAGTGATTGCTCCACTCCTCGTCCTTGAAGCGGTTGTCGCCCTTGGCGGGCGCGGCCACCGGCGCCACGTTCTGCCCGAGCAGGCGCAGCCAGGAGTTCTGCCACAGGTTGGCGTAATCCCAGAACATCCTGGCCTGTGTCTCGGCCACTTTCCACGGATTGGAGAGCATGTTGCCCCACATGTCCATGAACGCCTTGGCGACGCCGAATTCGTCCTTGAACTGCGCCGCGAGGTCGGGGCCCTTGCCCTCGGCCTGGCGCTTCATGAAGTCCTCGAGGAGGCGGCTCGACTGCTGCGCGACCTCGGCGAGGATCTTCGCCGTCTGCTCCGGATCGTATGCCTTGCCTGCGTCGCTCACTGCCTGCCCTCCGTCGCCTTCTCCGCCGACTATTGCCCGGCGCTGGAGTAGCGTAACACCCCGTCATTACCGATCGTGCGCACCACCCGCCCCTCGGATTCGAGCAGGTGCAGGTGCGCCATGGATTCGCCCATCGCGAAGAACATCTGGTGCGCGTCCAGCGGCCGGCGGAACAGGGTCGGGATCACCTCGGCCGCCGCGGTCGGGCCCTTGCAGGCATCCACCACTTCGGCAAGACGCAGGTCGTGGTGATGCACCAGTTGCGCCACCCTGTCGCGAATCCCGCGGAACGGCAGGCCGTGCGACGGCAGCACCAGGGTGTCCGCCGGCAGCACGGCCTGCGCGCGGGTCGAGTCGAGAAACAGCTTGAGCGGATTGCCGAGCGGCTCCGCCGCCTGAACGCTCACATTGGTGGTGATCTTGGGCAGCATCATGTCGCCCGAGATCATCACATCCTCGTCCTCGCAATAAAGCGACACATGCTCGGGCGAGTGGCCGTAGCCCACCAGCACGCGCCAGTCGCGCCCGCCGATCGACAGCACCATGCCGTCCAGCATCCGCGAGTAGCTGTTCGGAAAGTCCTGCACGTGCTTGCGGAAATGCTCGCCGCGGGTGCGCATCCTGGTCTCGTTTTCGGCGGTGAGCCCGTTGCGCCGGTACATCGCAAGGATCGCTTCCAGGTCGTAGCCGGCGCGCGAATCGAGCACCGAATGGCAGGCGAGGTACTCGGTCTGGGCGATCACCATCGGCGCATTGAACCGCCGGGTGAGCCAGCCCGCGTTGCCCGAGTGGTCAGGATGGTGGTGGGTCAGGATCACGCGCGAGACCGGCCGTGATCCGACGGTCGTGGCCAGCGCCACATCCCAGTACTTGCGGGTGTCCTCGTTTCCAATTCCGGTGTCCACGATCACCCAGGAATCCCCGTCCTCGAGCAGCCACAGGTTGATGTGGTTCAGCGCGAACGGCAGCGGCATGCGCAGCCAGTGCACCCCCGGGGCGATGGCGCGGACCTCGCCGGGTTCGGGCGGGGTGGCATGCGGATACTGCAGGACGGATTCGGGGTTCATGAATGCTCGCGAGTTCAGGAAAAAAGCCGCAGGAATCGGCGGGGAATGGACGAAAATGAGGCCGCCTCGGCGGGAGTAGAATCCCGGTTCGCTGATTGCGAAACACGCCGCGCGCCCCTAATCGTTCCCGTAGGGCGGAAGCCGTTTCGCAGACACCTGACCGGCTGCCCATTCTCGCAAAATCGCCCCCGATGCGCCAAATGGATAACAACCCTCCCGACAGTGCGGTCGGCCCACGAACAAACGCAGCAACAAGCGCGCGAACCGGCGCCCTTGCCTGCCATCCCAACTGGGGAGCCCAAGCATGAACGACCTGCCCGGCCTGAGGTTTCCGCTTCCCGAGGAAATCGCGATGCTGCGCGACACGGTGCGCGACTTCGCCGCCGCGGAAATCGCGCCGCGCGCCGCAGCGATCGACCGCGACAACGACTTTCCCGCCGATCTCTGGAAAAAGCTCGGCAGCCTCGGCCTGCTCGGCATCACCGTCGGCGAGGACTACGGCGGCACCGCGATGGGTTACCTCGCCCACATCATCACCATCGAGGAAATCAGCCGCGCCTCGGCCTCGGTCGGTCTTTCCTACGGCGCGCATTCGAACCTGTGCGTAAACCAGATCCACCGCAACGGCAGCGACGCACAAAAGCACAAGTACCTGCCCGGCCTCGTCTCGGGCGACCTGGTCGGCGCGCTCGCGATGTCCGAACCCGGCTCCGGATCGGACGTGGTGTCGATGCGCACCCGCGCCGAATACCGCCGAGGCAAGTACATCCTCAACGGCAACAAGATGTGGATCACCAACGGCCCCGATGCCGACGTGCTCGTGGTCTACGCCAAGACCGATATCAACGCCGGCCCGCGCGGCATGACCGCGTTCCTGATCGAGAAGGGATTTCCCGGCTTTTCCACCGCGCAGAAGCTCGACAAGCTCGGCATGCGCGGCTCCAACACCTGCGAGCTCGTGTTCAGCGACTGCGAGGTACCGGAGGAGAACGTGCTCTCGGATGTCGGCCGCGGCGTACACGTGTTGATGAGCGGTCTCGATTTCGAGCGCGCAGTGCTCTCCGGCGGACCCCTGGGCATCATGGCCGCCTGCATGGATGCGGTTCTGCCCTATGTCCACGAGCGAAAACAGTTTGGCCAGGCAATCGGTGAATTCCAGCTGATGCAGGGCAAGCTTGCCGACATGTACAGCACCTGGAGCGCCTGCCGCGCCTACGTGTATGCGGTCGGCCAGGCCTGCGATGCCGCACGCACGCCGGACGATGTGCGCGCGCTGCGCAAGGACGCCGCGGGCGCCATCCTCTACTCCGCCGAGAAGGCAACCTGGATGGCGGGCGAAGCCATCCAGTCACTCGGCGGCATGGGCTACATCAACGACTCGCCGACCGGGCGCCTCTGGCGCGACGCCAAGCTCTACGAGATCGGCGCCGGCACCTCCGAGATCCGCCGCTGGCTGATCGGCCGCGAGCTTTTTTCCGAAACCGCCTGAGGAGACGCGCATGGCCGACATGTTCGACACCGCCCGCGGCACCGTGCACGCCTGGCAATGCGACCATATGGGCCACGTCAACGTGCGCGCCTACGGCGAATTCTTCGAGGAAGCCTGCTGGCAACTGTACAACCGCATCGGCATCACGCCATCTATGCTGCGAAGCGCCTCGATCCACATGGCGGCGGTGCAGCAGAACACCAGCTACAAGCGAGAACTGCTCGCGGGCGACGTGGTCTCGGTGCGCTCGGGCGTGCTCGAGATGCGCGACAAGGTCCTGCGCTTCGTGCACGAACTCGTCAATGATGAAACGGGCGAGGTCTGCGCCACCTCGGAATTCACCGTCGTCTGCCTCGATGCAAAGGCGCGCAAGTCGCGCGCCTTTCCTCAGGGCATCCTCGAGCGCGCACGTAAGCTCATCGTCGACCCGACGCCGACCAAGCAGACCAAGTAAGGGAATCAACCGTGCTCAACGATCCGATCGTCATCGTCTCCGCCGTACGCACGCCGATGGGCGCGTTCCAGGGAGATCTCAAGAAATTCGCCGCGCCCGAACTCGGCGCATCCGCGATTCGCGCGGCGGTCGAGCGTTCCGGCATCAAGCCGGAACAGATCGACGAGGTGCTGATGGGCTGTGTTCTGCCCGCAGGCCAGGGTCA
>CAMBSA010000217.1 GCA_945869935.1 Bordetella parapertussis
TGATTACGAGCAGGACATCGATCAGGGGGATCAGATTGATTTCCGGATCCTCCTTGTTGTGGCTGCTGCGAAAATTCATTGCGCCTGCCGCCCTTTGCCTTCGCCATCCTGACCGGTCGGCTGTACGAAATCAAAGCGCTCTCCATGAACCACGTCAACGAGTTTGGACGCCTGCTGCTCCATCTCGAAGACGAGCGACTCCACCTTGCCGCGAAAGTGGCGGAAAAAAATCATTGACGGAACGGCGATGACCAGGCCGAAACCGGTGTTATAGAGCGCGACCGAAATGCCGTGGGCAAGCTGCTGCGGATTCGTTCCGCTTGGCGAATTCGATCCGAATATTTCGATCATTCCAACGACCGTGCCGAAAAGCCCCATGAGAGGTGAAATCGACGCGATCGTACCCAGCGTTGTGAGAAAGCGCTCGAGCTCATGCGTTACCGCCCGCCCTTGCTCTTCTATCGCCTCTTTCATCACGTAACGCGAACTCTTAACGTTCCTGAGGCCCGCCGCCAGAACGCGGCCGAGAGGAGAATCCCCCTCAAGCTTGGTCACGAGTTCTTCGGTTACCCCCTGCTTGCGATAAGCGCCAACAGCCTTGTCCAGAAGTCCGCTCGGGTTGATTCTCTTCTTACGCAGGATTACAAAGCGCTCGATGATGAGCGCAACCGCGACGATTGATGCAATTAGCAATGGCCATATGGGCCAACCCGCTGCCTGAATGATTGCGAACAACTCGGGGACTCCTGCCGTGTGAAGAAAAATGCGCCCGTCACTTTAGCCTGCGAGCGTCAGTTCGGCAAGGAACCCCGGGGCCGCTCCCGGATTTCCTCGCTGTCCACAAGGGCTTACGGAGCGGCGCTTCCAATTGCCGCACAGCCGGCGATCCGACGCGCGGTCTTTCAGCCTGATTTCTCTTGACGTCCGTCATCGATTTCTGAGTTACGAGTCGGAGACATGCTTATCCACAGAACCTGTGGATAAGCATGTGCATAGCCTGTAGAAATTTCTCATAAGTCGCGTATTTTCAAGGGGATTTCTTTGTTTGACGTTTTTTTGAACGAATTTATTATCATTAATAATCATGTCCTTAGGCATTACTTCCCAGTGACGGAACGTCAAGCCCACCGGATCGCAGAAACGCGTCGTCCCAGTGTGGGTAGGTTAGAATTAACCGATGCCTTCATATCCAGATTTGGCGCGGGTTTCCGGCGGAATGCCAACGGAAATTCTCAGCGTTTCGCAGCTCAATCGGAGTGTTCGAGACCTGCTCGAGCACCGATACCCGCTGCTTTGGGTCAGGGGGGAAATTTCAAACTTTATTGTCGCGAAATCCGGACACGCGTACTTCTCGCTCAAGGATTCGCAATCGCAGATCCGTTGCGCGATGTTTCGCAACCGTTTCCAGTACGTCGACTGGCGTCCGGCCGACGGAATTCAAGTCGAAGTCCAAGGCTTGGTCACCCTTTACGAAGCACGCGGTGATTATCAGCTGGTCGTCGAAGCAGCGCGACGTGCAGGCATTGGGGCGCTTTACGAGGCTTTTCTTCGATTGAAGGATAAGTTGTCCCAAGAGGGGCTATTTGACGAAGACCTCAAACGCCCGCTGCCCACGTCTCCGCAGCGCATCGGCGTAGTCACTTCTCTCAAGGCTGCCGCATTGCGTGATGTACTCACCACACTTTCGCGCAGGAATCCCGCGATAAGTGTGGTGATTTACCCGACGACAGTGCAGGGTGAGTCGGCAGCTCGCGAAATTACCGCAGCTATCAACAACGCCGGGATGAGGGCGGAGTGCGACGTTTTGTTGCTCTGCCGAGGCGGCGGCAGCATCGAAGACCTTTGGTCATTCAACGACGAGTCGGTCGCAAGGGCGATCCGGAATTGTCCGATTCCGGTCGTCACCGGGATCGGACATGAAACCGATTTCACGATTGCGGATTTCGCCGCAGATAAACGAGCGCCGACGCCAACCGCCGCCGCAGAGCTCGTGAGCACCTCTCGCACCGAACTGCTGGCGCATGTGAGCACGCTCACCGGTCGGATCCGACAGCGGACTCGACGCACGCTGGAAATCAAGGAGCAGTTCCTCGACAGCGTCCTGCGCCGATTGGTACATCCCGCCCGCAGACTGGATGAACGGCGCCAGGCCGTCAATAGCCTGGCAACCCGTCTGTCGCGCGCCACCGCCTCAATGTTCGGTGATCGTGTCTGGAAGCTACGGGAACTCCAGCACCGGACCCGGCTTCAGGCTCCAGACCTCGACCGCCTTACGCAACTCGCTGCAAGCCTGCGAGCCCGCCTTGTCAACCGCTGGTCGATTGCCGCAAGGCAACGCACGGACTACCTCGCCTCGCTCGAAACCAGTCTGGCACATCTGAACCCTCAACGGGTCCTTGAGCGCGGCTTCAGCCTCGTCCGCGATGCCGGCAGCGGCACACTGGTGAGAAACAGTGCAACTCTTTCGACACACCAGAAGATTGAAATCACTTTTGCGCAGGGATCCGCCTCGGCAGAAATCATGCCGCCTCGCACCCCTTGACGCAGGCCGATTTGCGGCTTGCCCCGATCTTTCCTACAATCGGGACCCGCTTGCGATGTAAGTCTCGGGACTATCCCGCAGTACTTCTTTTTCTGTCCGCTGTAATTTCAGATCACCGGAGACCGTCATGGAACACAAATTGCCGCCGCTTCCCTATGCGATGGACGCGCTGCAGCCGCACATTTCGAAGGAAACCCTGGAATTCCACTACGGAAAACACCATCAAGCGTACGCGACCAACCTCAACAACCTGATCAAGGGCACGGAGTTCGAAAATCTCTCGCTCGAGGAAATCATCAAGAAGTCCTCGGCCGGAGTCTTCAATAATTCAGCCCAGATCTGGAACCACACGTTCTACTGGAACAGCCTGTCGCCCAAGGGCGGAGGAAAGCCCAGCGGAGCACTTGCCGCCGCGATCGACAAGAAGTGGGGCTCATTCGATGCGTTCAAGGACGCCTTCACCAAGAGTGCGGTCGGCAATTTCGGCTCCGGCTGGACCTGGCTGGCCAAGAAAGCCGATGGAACTGTCGATATCGTGAATACCACCGGCGCTGGCACGCCCCTCACCGGATCGGACACCGCGCTGATCACCTGCGACGTCTGGGAGCATGCGTATTACGTCGATTACCGCAATCGACGCCCCGACTATGTGGGCGCATTCTGGAATCTTGTGAACTGGGAATTTGCCGCGAAGAACTTCGGCTGAGCCTAAAAGCTGCTTCCAAGCCCGCGTGGAGTCCACGCGGGCTTTTTATTGGTTGCTCAATCGAATGACGACAACCAACGCTTGATTTCGAATCACCTCGGACCGGGCGCTTTGTCGATCCCGACGATTTTCGCCCCGGGCTTTATGCCTCTCGCAGCGAACCAGCCCTTGTCCATTTCAAGCGCGAAATTCACGTCCCGAACCGCGCAGTGAGTCTGCTCACTTTTGGGCTGCATATCGGCGATGTTTGCGATGGTTCCGTCTGCATCAAGAAAAGCGACGGAAAGAGGGATAAGCGTATTTCGCATCCACATGCATTGCCTGCCGGCTCCTTCGAACACAAATAGCATTCCCTGATTGGGTCCGAGAGACTCCCGAAACATCAGTCCCCGGGAGCGTGTGTCAAAGGTATGCGCCAACTCGGCCTGTATCAGGTGCATTCCCGCCCTGAGGGGCAAATGCGGGAGTTGCTGCGCACAGGTCACACGCGAAGCCAGGACCAACAGCACGCAAAGGACCGCACGTTTCAGCATGGTATGGATTGGTATTTGCATTGGAATGCCACAAAAGAAAAAGGCAGGGATAAACCCTGCCTTTTGCGACTCTATCGAAGAATTACTTCTTCTTTTCGTCCTTCTTTTCCGCTTTCTTTTCGTCCTTCTTTTCCGCTTTCTTTTCATCTTTCTTGTCGGCGGCAACGGCGTTGAAGCTGACGGCAGCGAACATGGCTGCAAGAATAACGGCGACGATCTTGTTCATTTAATTCCCTCTCTGCATTGTTGGATAAATTTCAATTTACTTCGATCAACCAGTAATCGGTTCTTGTTTTGCAGCGCAAACTTCCTACGCTGAGGTCCGAAAGTACTGCGGGAAGGATTATCGAGGGATGTTCCCGAACGGTCAAGTCCCTGAAAAAAAAACAAAAAAGGCAGGTTGAAAACCTGCCTTTTGAGGTGATGCTGAAGAAGAACGCTTACTTCTTCTTTTCGTCTTTCTTTTCGGATTTCTTTTCGTCTTTTTTGTCCGCCGCAACGGCGCTGAAGCTGACAGCGGCAAAAATCGAAGCCAGGACGATCGCAAGAATCTTGTTCATGATTTTCCTCTCTGTGGTTGCAATTTAGGATCGACCGGATTTCCATCCGGTCAGTTCAAATAACGCGCAATCCGGTTCCAGGTTGACGGCAAATGACCCGAAGCAAACGATCCGCCACCCAAACCCGATTGGACCGTATTGAGCGGTTCTCAGTTAGCCTTTGCGCGACGCTTCGCTTTCTTTGCCCCTTTTGCTTTTTTCTCCTTGGCCTTTCCCGCCTTGGGCGCGTTCGCTTTCGTGGCTTCCGCTGCGGGGGCAGGCTGTTGCGCAAGCGAGATCGAACTCAAGGAGGCAATCGCCAGTGCAACAACGGCAGTAAGTACAGCTTTCATATAATTCCCTTTTAGGAAGCAGCGATACGCAGGGCGCGCTCAAAAACCAAGTGCAACATTTCTCGGAGAGAATGTTGCATGGGAAAAAGCTACAGACAGTTGAGCATTGAAGAACGAATGATGATCCAAACGCAGTTGCAGATGGGGATAAAACCGGCGGTGATTGCCCAGGGGTTGAATC
>CAMBSA010000218.1 GCA_945869935.1 Bordetella parapertussis
ATCGGCATGGCGGTGCGCATGCCGGCGCTCTCGGCGATGATCCCCGACCTGATCCCGCGCGCCGAGCTTGGCCGCGCGCTCGCGCTCAACGGCGTGGCGATGAACGGCTCGCGCATCCTCGGGCCGATCGTCGCCGGATTGCTTTTCGCCTGGTGGGGCGGCTCGTGGGTGTTTCTTATCTACGCTGCGATGTCGATTCTTGTGGCGGCGCGGTTCCTGCGCTGGAAACGCAGCAAACGCGCGAGTTCGCTGCCGAGCGAACGGTTTGTCGGCGCGATGCGGCTGGGCGTGCAGTTCGCAATGCAGACGCCACTCATGGTGGCGGTGATCGTGCGCGCGGCGGTGTTCAGCTTCTTCGGCATGTCGGTGCTTGCGCTGCTGCCGCTGGTGGCGCGGGAGCGGCTCGAGGGCAACGCCAACACCTACACGCTGCTGCTCGCCTCCGCCGGAACCGGCGCGATCATCGCGGTGTCCTTCCTGCCCTATCTGCGGCGGCGCCTGTCGCGCGACCACCTCGTGATCGCGGGCACCCTCCTGCAGGCGATCGCCACGATCGCGCTTGCCGAGGCGACCTCGGGCTGGATAGCGGCGCTTGCCTGCGTGTTGAGCGGCGCGGCGTGGATCACGGTGATGAACGCGCTCACGGTGGCGGCACAGATATCGCTGCCCGACTGGGTGCGCGCGCGCGGCATGGCGGTGTATCAGGTGTGCGGCATGGCGACCGCGATGATCGGCAGCGTGTTCTGGGGGCAGATCGCAGCGGTGGCGTCGATCGAAGTCTCGCTTATGGCGGCAGGCCTCGGCGCCCTGGTCGCGCTGGTGATGGTGCGCAGGAAGCGCGTCGGCGGCATGCGCGAGATCGACCTCACGCCGGTGCGCGTCTGGCCGGAGTTCGCATCGTCGCTGCCGATCGACAACGACCAGGGCCCGGTGATGGTGAGCATCGAATACAGGATCGATCCCGCGCGCGCCGAGGAGTTCACCGAACTCATGGCCGAGAGCCGGCGCTGGCGCCTGCGCATGGGCGCGGTGCACTGGGGGCTGATGCGCGACATCGCCAACCCGGGGCGACTCGTCGAGCAGTTCGTGATGGAGTCCTGGGTGGACCGCTTGCGCCAGATCGAGCGCCTCACCGCCGAGGACATCTCGCTGCGCGACCGCCGGGATGCCTTCCATCTCGGACCGGGGGAGCCGGTGATCGACCACTTCCTGATGGAATCGACCAAAAAGGGATGAGCCGGGCGCAGTGGCCTCGTCTCGAGGCTGCTTCGCCCCGGTGGTGAATATCCCTCCGCGTGTCAGGACTAAGTGGTTTGACTTGTGCTCGCTGCGGGGAAACAATGCCTGCCCACCGAAAATATCTTATAGAACAGTATTTTAGGAGTCTCTAATGAACACGAACACGAATCGACGCGCAGTCCTGAAGGCCGGTGGTGGGGCTACGGTGATGGCGCTTGCGATCGCGGCGGGATTGCTGCGGCCCGAGGACGTGTTTGCGCAGGCGGCATCCTGGAACAAGGCGGCGTTCGACACCAGGACGCTAGCCGATGCTGTCAAGGCACTCGGCGGCGCACCTGCCACGGAAAACAAGGGCGTGCAGTTCACCAGCCCGACGCCCGACATCGCGGAAAACGGCGCGGTGGTGCCGATCACCGTCACCAGCAGCCTCCCGAAGACCGAATCGATCGCGATCCTGGTGGAGAAGAACCCCAACATTCTGACGGCGAATTTCACGATCCCCGCTGGCACCGACCCCTTTGTCTCGAGCCGCGTGAAGATGGGCCAGACCTCCGACGTGTACGCGTTGGTCAAGGCCGACGGCAAGTACTACTACGCGAAGAAGGAAATCAAGGTCACCATCGGCGGGTGCGGGGGCTGAGCGGCAGTGACTGGAATTCGGCGACTGAAATCCGGCGGCTGAACCCCGCCCACGCGAACACGAGACGAAAGAGAGACACCATGGCAAATCCGATGCGTATCCGGGCCACGATGGCGGGCGACAAGGTGGATGTGAAATCGCTGATGAGTCACGAGATGGAGACTGGTCAGCGCAAGGACAACAATGGCAACATCGTGCCGGCGCACTTCATCCAGACGGTGACGGTGATGCACGCGGGCAAGACGGTGCTGTCGGCCGAGTGGGGCCCCGCGGTGTCGAAGAATCCGTTCCTGCATTTTCGCTTCGCCGGTGGCAAGCCGGGCGACAAGGTGAGCATCGCCTGGACGGACAACAAGGGCGATAAACGTACTGACGAAGTTGCGATCGCAGCATGATCGTTCGGCGTTTATCGCATGCGGTTGGGGTGAAGGCTAATGCGCGAAGCGCGTTATGCCGCAGCCACAACCGCAAAGATAAACGCACTGATGAAGTGGCGATCGCAGCTTCCTGATCCGACGGCTGCGGACGCAAAGATCGCAGCCGGTTGTTGATTCACGCGGCCATTCCGGCCGATACACAAGAGCGGTCACAGGCCGCCAACAGATAACCACATTGGCGGCCGCCGGCCGCCGATGGATCCCGGAGGATTCGATGACTCTCAAGCCATGGTTGGCTGCGGTATTTGCATCGGCTTTTGCGCTCGGCGGAGGCAGTGCAACCGCGCAGTCCAACACGATCCAGGAAATCGAGAAGTACCGCCAGGGTCTCCAGGACGGCAACCCCGCCGAACTTCACGAGATGAGGGGCGAGGAACTCTGGAAGGAAAAGCGCGGCCCGAAAAACGCTTCGCTCGAACAGTGCGACCTTGGCCTCGGTGCCGGCGTCGTCAAAGGCGTGTACGCAAAGCTGCCGCGTTATTTCAAGGACACCAACAAGGTCGAGGACCTCGAATCCCGCCTTGTCACCTGCATGATCACGCTGCAGGGCTTTACGAAGGCGGAAGTCACCCGGCGCGTGTTCAGTTCGCCCAGCCGGCCTGCCGACATGGAGGCGCTGGTGGCCTATGTCACCGCGCTCTCGCGCGGCGCGGCGATGGAGGTGACGCTCAAACACCCGAAGGAAAAGCAGGCCTACCAGACCGGTGAGAAGATTTTCTTTCATCGCGCGGGGCCGCACGATTTTGCCTGCGCCACCTGCCACGGCAGCGACAACATTCGCATCCGCCTGCAGGACCTGCCCAATCTCACCGAGAAGGGCGCGGCGCAGCGTGCCTACACCTCGTGGCCCGCGTACCGCGTGTCGCAGGGCGAGACGCGCTCCTTCCAGTGGCGGCTGAACGACTGTTTCCGCCAGCAGCGCTTCCCGAACCTCGAGTACGTGTCGGAGGCCTCGATCGCGCTCACCACCTACCTTGCGGTCAACGCCAACGGCGGCAAGCTCACCGCGCCCGCGATCAAGCGCTAGGAGGATGACATGAACAGGACGACATTCAGCGCATTCGCCGTGGCACTTCTTGTTTGTTCCACCCCGGTACTTGCGGACGACGCGGCGCTCAAGTCGATGCTGCATTCCTTCCAGCCCGAAGGCCAGGCGACGCTCGAGCGCCTGTATCAGGACGAGACGCAGTCCACCTGCAGCACGTACCGTCCCGGCAAGCCGATCCCGAAGGCGGTCTCGGGCCGGATCGAGAAGATCAACATGCAGATGATCACGTACCCGGCAAAGCTGATGGGCGACTGGCGCAGCGGCGAGCGCATCGCGCAGAGCGGCATCGGCATGCAATACAGCGACGATTACAAGCGCGGCGCGGGGGCCAACTGCTATGCCTGCCATCAGTTGTCGCCACAGGAACTCTCCTTCGGCACGATCGGACCGTCGCTTCGCAATTTCGGCAAGCAGCGCGGCACGAGCGAGGCGATCGTGAAATACACCTACGGCAAGATCTACAACGCGCATGCCTACAGCGCCTGCACCAACATGCCGCGCTTCGGCGCGAACGGAATACTCACGCAGGCGCAGATCGCGGATCTGACGGCGTTGCTGCTGGATCCGGAGTCGCCGGTCAACAAGTAGCGCACTCCAGAGGGGCGCGGTCGCGCTCCTCTTTTTTGCCATGATCATCAAAAGGCGCTGATATGTCGTCGCTCTCACGCCGTGAATTCCTGCGACTGCTCGCGATTGCATCGGCGGGCGGTCTGGCGCTGGATTCGACACAGGCGCTTGCGCAAAAGGGCGGGTTGTACAACCTGCCGAAATTCGGCAATGCGCGACTGCTGCATTTCACCGACTGCCATGCGCAACTGATGCCTTCGTACTTCCGCGAGCCGAGCGTGAATATCGGCGTGAGCGCAGGCCTCAACCGTGCGCCGCACCTGGTGGGCGAACAGTTGCTGCGCGAGTTCGGCATCCGTCCCGGCACGCGCGAGGCGCACGCGTTCACCTTCCTCGACTTCACGCGCGCGGCACAGGCCTACGGCAAGATCGGCGGCTTTGCGCATCTCGCGACGCTCGTAAAACGGCTTCGATCGGAACAGCCTGCGAGCCTGCTGCTCGATGGCGGCGATTCCTGGCAGGGCTCGGCCACCGCGCTCTGGTCCAAGGGCGCGGACATGATAGCGGCGAGCCGCCTGCTCGGCGTGGACATCATGACCGCGCACTGGGAATTCACCTACGGCGCCGATCGCGTGAAGGAGGCGGTGGAGAAGGAACTCGCGGGAAAGATCGAGTTTCTTGCGCAGAACGTGAGGACGAGCGACTTCAACGATCCGGTGTTCACGCCTTACACAATCCGCGAACTCGGCGGTGCAAGCGTCGCGGTGATCGGGCAGGCGTTTCCCTACACGCCGATCGCCAATCCGCGCTGGATGGTGCCCGACTGGACCTTCGGCATCGAGGAGGAGCGGCTGCAGTCGCTTGTCGATGAAGTCAGGGCCAAGGGCGCGCAGGCGGTGATCCTGCTCTCGCACAACGGCAT
>CAMBSA010000219.1 GCA_945869935.1 Bordetella parapertussis
TTCGTCGGCCATGCCGGCGATCGGGCACGAATCATTGGAGGCCATCAGCTTGAAGCCGGGAGGCATGTCGGCGACCTTGTCGCCGTGGCTCATCCAGACTTTGAGCAGACCGTGGCCCTCCGCGTTGCGGCTGTCCTCGATGTCGTCAAACAGCGCGGTGTGGCCGCGCGCGCGCACTTCCGCATAACCGAATTCACGGACTTTTCCGGCCTCGACTTTGCCGCCGAGCTGCTGCGCCATGGTCTGCATGCCATAGCAGATGCCGAGGACGGGAACGCAGAGATCGAACACGGCCTGCGGCGCCTTTGCCGTCGATTCCTCGTAGGCCGACATATGGCTGCCGGAAAGGATGACACCTCGGGGTGCAAAGTCGCGAACGAACTGGTCGCTGACATCCCAGGGATGGATTTCGCAGTACACCTTCGCTTCGCGTACACGGCGCGCGATAAGTTGAGTTACCTGCGAACCGAAATCGAGAATCAGAATCCTGGCGTGGCTCACGGATTTCGGCGTCCTTCAGTCGGAGCGGTAGTTGGGTGCTTCCTTGACGATCTGCACGTCATGGACATGGGATTCGCGCATGCCGGCCGAGGTGATTTCCACGAACTGGGTCTTGGTCCGCATCTCCTCAATGGAGGAACAACCGCAATAGCCCATGCTCGCGCGGACGCCACCGTTGAGTTGGTAGATGATGGATAGAACGCTGCCCTTATACGGGACTCGTCCCTCGATTCCTTCAGGAACCAGCTTGTCGGCGTTGTTTGCGGGATCCTGGAAATAGCGGTCGGCGGCGCCCTGCTGCATCGCGCCTAGAGACCCCATGCCGCGGTACAACTTGTAAGAGCGGCCCTGGTAGAGGATCGTCTCGCCGGGCGCTTCTTCGGTACCGGCAAACATGCTGCCCATCATGATCGTGTGCGCGCCGGACGCGAGCGCTTTGGCGATGTCGCCGGAGAAGCGCACGCCACCGTCGGCGACCATCGGAACACCCGTGTCGGCAAGTGCGGCTGCGACATTCTGGATTGCAGTGATTTGCGGAATGCCGACGCCCGCGACAACCCGGGTGGTGCAGATTGAACCGGGACCAATGCCAACTTTCACTCCGTCGGCACCGTAATCGACCAGCGCGCGCGCGCCGTTGGCCGTCGCGATGTTGCCGCCAATGACTTCGATGTCCGGATACTGCTTCTTCACCCAGCGCACACGGTCGAGTACGCCTTGGGCGTGACCGTGCGCTGTATCGACGATCAACACGTCAGCACCGGCTTCGACCAGCAACTCTATCCGCTCTTCTGTGCCCTCCCCCACGCCGACCGCTGCACCAACCCGAAGTTTGCCCTGCTCGTCCTTGCAGGCCTCGGGGTGTTCCGTGGACTTGAGGATGTCCTTGACGGTGATAAGTCCGCGGAGTTCGAAGGCGTCATTCACCACCAGTACGCGCTCGAGCCGATGTTTGTGCAAAAGGGCCTTGGCTTCGTCGGGGCTAGCGCCTTCCTTGACAAAAACGAGCCGGTCCTTGGGAGTCATGATGGCGCGAACCGCAAGGTCCAGGTCGGTTTCAAACCGGTAGTCGCGATTTGTTACCATGCCGACGACCTTGCCTTTTTCGACCACTGGAAAGCCGGAAACCTTGTGCAGACGGGTCAGTTCAAGAAGGGCCTTGACCGTGATGTTCGGCGCAACGGTCATCGGGTCCCGGAGGACGCCGGATTCGTAGCGTTTGACCTTGAGAACCTCGGCGGCCTGCTGTTTGGGCGTCAGATTCTTGTGAATTATCCCTATGCCGCCTTCTTGGGCGATTGCGATCGCCAGGCGCGCTTCGGTGACCGTATCCATCGCCGCGGAAACCAGCGGAATGTTCAGGTCGATTTTGCGTGTGAGTCTCGTTTTGAGACTGACATCCCGCGGCAGGATCGTGGAGTGAGCGGGTACAAGGAGGACGTCGTCGAACGTCAGCGCTTTCTGGATGACTCGCATGGCGTTATCCGCAAAAGCAAGATTATACGCGGGACCGGTCGGATCGTGATTTTCGCGTTAGTCATCGATGGCGTGATTTGACGGTGCGCGCTGAAAGCGGATACTGTCCTCGCGTCTTCTAACACTGACGGATTGCTTCTCATATGTTAAGTCCCTCCTTGCTCGCGTCTTCCCTGCTGCTATCGCTGGCATTCACGTCGCCCGCGACGGCCCAGGTTTTCAAATGTACGGACTCCACCGGCAAAGTCAGCTATTCGCAAAGTCCGTGCCCTCGAAACACGAAATCCGCGACGGTGGCCCCTGCTCCGGCACCGGCGGCAGCCCCTGTGGAACCCGGCAAGGGCGACGCAGGAAAAGCCGGGAAGACACCCGCGGGTCCGAAGACGACTGCGGAACTTGAACAGGATTTTCGAAAGCGGCGCGCCGAGGCAGAGAAGTCCGAGCAGGAACAGCAGAAAAAGGCCGCCGAGGCGAAGGACTCCGAGGAAAACTGCCGGGCCGCGCGGGCCCAGTTGGTCAGTCTGGAAGCTGGCCAGCGTCAGACTCGGACCGGTCCCAACGGGGAACGCTACTTTCTGGATGAGTCGCAGGTGGAAAACGAGAAGCAACGCGCCAGGCGTGCGATCGAGGTCAGCTGCAAGTGAGCCGGAGCAAGTAAGCCGGATTCAGGGCGCTGCGGATTTCCGTTGCCGTTCCCGGCGCATCGATCCCCGTAGGCGTCGTGCCTCTTTCGGGTCCCCTTTGAGCGGACGGTAGAGCTCAATCCGGTCTCCCGGTCGGATGCAGGTGTCGGCTTCCGCTACACGTCCGAAGATGCCGACAGACGGCGAGCCGGTAATCAGCGACGGAAATCGTGCGCGAACAGCGGCGAGCGCGAGCAGATCGCGGATTCGACACCCGGCCGGCATTTCGAAGGTTTCGATGACATGTCCTTCGGACGTTGCGTAGGCGACAGTGATTCGCACCTGGATCATCGGAGCGACTCGGCGCGCTTTACGAAGGCGTCCACGAACGTGTTTGCGATGTGCTCAAAAGCAGGCCCTGCAATCTTTTCGATCAACCGGCTCGAGAGTTGATACTCCAGGTGAAGGCTGACCTTCGAAGCTTGGTCGCCAAGAGTGTCAAAGCGCCAGACGCCCGATAGGTGACGAAACGGACCATCCACCAAACGCACTTCAATCGATTCGCCGGGGACGTTCCGATTCTCCGTTGTGAATGACTGCCTGATTCCTTTGAAGCTCACATGGATTGCGGCGACAACTCGCGCAGGGGTGCGCTCCTTGACATCCGTTTGCGCGCACCACGGCAGGAACAGCGGATAGGACGAAATGTCGTCAACGAGGTCGTAGATGACCCGGGCGTTTCGCGGAATGATCGCCGAACGGTCGACAGTGGTCATCGTTGTTACAATCCCTGGGTACGGCAGCCACGCAGCCGCTCCCGTTTTCCTGCCTTCTCCCCATGTCCATTCTTGAAAACCGAAAAGCCTTTCACGACTACTTCATCGAAGAGAGACTCGAGGCAGGGCTTGTGCTGCAGGGCTGGGAGGTCAAGGCAATCCGAGCTGGACGTGCGCAATTGAAAGAAGCCTATGTTGTTGTTCGAGGCGACGCGATTTTCCTGATAGGTGCGCATATCTCGCCGCTCACATCCGCTTCGACGCACGTTCACGCCGATCCGACGCGCACCCGCAAGCTGCTGTTGCACGCTGAAGAGATCCAGAAACTTGTCGGGAAAACCGTGCGCTCGGGGTACACCATGGTGCCTATAAATCTGCACTACCTGAAGGGTCGCATCAAACTTGAAATCGGCCTTGCACGTGGAAAGAAGCAGCATGACAAGCGCGAGGCCGAAAAGAACAGGAAGTGGGAACGGGAGCAGCAGCGCTTGCTGCGGACACGCACCAAAGGTTGAGGACAGTCGCCTGAACTCAGCCAGGAGACTTCACGGACTCCTCAGCGCCTTTTGCAAGAAACAGCCACGTATCCACGACCGTATCCGGATTCAGCGAAAGGCTCTCGATGCCCTCATCCATCAGCCAGCGCGCAAGGTCGGGATGGTCCGACGGGCCTTGCCCGCAGATTCCCACGTATTTTCCGGCACGCCGGCATGCCTGGATCGCCATTCGAAGCAGCGCCTTTACCGCTGGGTCCCGCTCATCGAACGACTCCGCCACCAGTCCGGAGTCACGGTCCAGGCCAAGCGTTAGCTGGGTCATGTCATTCGAGCCTATCGAGAAACCGTCGAAGTGCTCAAGGAACTGGTCTGCAAGCAGCGCGTTGGTGGGCAGTTCACACATCATCACGATGCGAAGCCCGTTCTCCCCTCGCTTAAGTCCGTTGTCTGCTAGAAGTTTCAGTGTCTGCTGAGCTTCGTTGACCGTACGAACAAAGGGAACCATGAGTTCGACGTTGGTCAGGCCCATTACGTCGCGGACCTTGTGCATTGCCTTGCATTCCATCTCGAAGCATTCACGGAATGCTGGCGCGATGTAGCGCGAAGCGCCGCGGAATCCGAGCATCGGATTCTCTTCGTCGGGTTCGTACAGTTCGCCGCCAAGAAGCTTCTTGTACTCGTTTGACTTGAAATCCGACAGGCGGACGATGACCGGTTTTGGCCAGAACGCCGCCGCGATGGTCGCGACCCCCTCGGCCATTTTTTCCACGAAGAATTCGCGAGGGCTCGAATAGCCGAGCGCCGCGATTTCGACGTTACGCTTGAGTTCATCCGGCAGGTTCGGGTAGTCCAACACCGCCTTGGGATGGACTCCGATCATGTTGTTGATGACAAACTCCAGGCGTGCAAGCCCGACTCCTGCATTGGGCAGACTCTGGAACTCGAACGCAAGATGAGGATTGCCAATGTTCATGGT
>CAMBSA010000220.1 GCA_945869935.1 Bordetella parapertussis
CGACACCAACACGATGGTGATCGCGTGGCGGCATTTCAATGATCGCGACGACCCGCACCATCAGGGCATGCCCGAAGACATAGGCTTGGAGAAGACCGACTTCTATGGCCAGAGCAGGCACCGTTCCGACGAAATGCGCCACAAGAACCCGGGCGACTACGAAGCGTGGACGAGCCTCGGCGACATCACCAGCCACGAGCGCGAGCACCTCGCGACGACCGACAAGGGCATCGCGATGTTGCGGCGGAAGCTGCGACTGGAGATCACCAATCTGCAGAGCGGCAAGGAGCCTGTTCGCCCCACGCCCGGCCCCGGCGGTCATGTGCCGACCTACGGCGGGGACACGATCCTGCACATCCCAAAGACCGTAAGTGGCGATTCGGGTGACGACAATGCCTTTGTTCTCGCCATTTCGAAGAAGATCTTTGCCGCTTACGTAGAGTTCCAGGACCTGCCGGACGAAGCCCGGCGCGCGGCAATCACGAAAGCGCTCGCACCGCTCAACGTCGGCGCGCCGCCCGAGGTGAACCCGGACCGCGGCCGCATCTTCGAATTCAAGCCCGTGGGCTAGTTCGCGGTGATGTTGCCGGCCTTGATCACGGTGTTCCACTTCGCGATCTCGGTGCCGAGCATCCTGGAGAACTCGTCGGGCGAGTTGTGCGCCACGTCGACGCCGTCCGAGCGCAGGCGTTCGGCGACTGCCGGTTGCTTGAGGATGGCGCCGAGCGCCGCGTTCACGCGCATCACGATTTCCCTCGGGGTTCCCCCAGGCGCCCACATGCCGAACCAGTAGGCCACCACGTAGCCCGGCACCTGTTCGCTGACCGTGGGAAGGTTGGGCAACAAGGGGAAGCGTGTTTCCGAGGTCACCGCGAGGTCGCGAAGTTTGCCCGACTTGATGTGCGGCATGCCCTCGAGCACCGGCGAGAACATCACCTGCACCTGCCCGGCAAGGAGGTCCACCAGTGCCGGCGCGCCGCCCTTGTAAGGCACGTGCACGAGGTCGGTCTTCGACACCTGGCGGAAGAACTCGCCCGCCAGGTGCGAGGCTCCGCCGGTGCCGCCGGAGGCGAAGTTGAGCTTGCCCGGGTTCGCCTTTGCAAGCGACAGGAACTCCGACAGCGAATTCGCCTTGACTGCCGGGTTCACCACCAGCACAAACGGTCCCGAAGCGATCATCGAGATGGGAGCGATGCCGTTGACGGGGTCGTAGGATGTCTTGTACAGGCCTGCGCCCGAGGCATAGCTGGAGCCGACCACGATCATCGTGTAGCCGTCCGGCGCCGCCTTGGCCGCGGCTTCCGCGCCAATTGAACCCGCCGCGCCGGGGCGGTTGTCGACAATGACCGGCTGGCCGAGCTCTTCCGCGAGGCGCGGGGCGATGAGGCGCCCCACGATGTCCACCGTGCCCCCGGGCGGAAATGGGACGATCAGGCGCATGGGCTTATCGGGCCATTTCGGGGTTTGGGCTTGCGCAGGGAATACGAGGGCGGCGAGCGCTAGAGCAGGAAGCAGGATTTTGAAGTTCATCGAGGATCTCCGGGCGATGGCTGTGAACGTTAACAGGGTACCAGTAGCAATTTTCAGGCCCGCCGCAGAGCGATCGGCCGGGACTCCTTAGCGACGCGCCGCAGCCCCGCTGAAGTAGTCGTCGAGGTTGATCCTGTCGAGCATCGGGGTCTTCTTGCGTTCGAAATCGGCGGCGTGCCCGCTGGGTTTAGTGGCATCGATCCCCACCCGTCCCCAGTGCATGCGGTGCGGGTCGCGAGAAAAGGACGGCACGCCCGGAATCTGCATGATGTCCGTATCCGGCCGGCAACGGGTCCCGATGGCCCAGAGCACGTCGTTCCAGTCATGGATGTCCACGTCCTCGTCGACCACCACGCAATAGAGCACGCGGTTCTGGTCGTGGCCGAAAGTGGCCATCATGGCGCGCTGCGGCTGGCCGTCGCCGCTCTTGGTCATCTTCACCGCGCAGAACTGGAGCAGGGGAAAGCACGTAACATCTTGCAGCCCCGAGACCCAGGTTCGAATGCCGTTGAAGATGGCTCCGGCGAGCGGCACGGCGGTCATCGCGAGCTCTTCCTTGGAGCCCGCGCTGATGGCGTAGAACCGGGCGTCCTTGCGGGCGAAGACCTTCTTCACCACGAACACGTGGTTGTCCATCTCGGGCACGTAGTAGTCCATCCACTCGCCGAAGGGGCCTTCGGGCCGCCGCTCGTCGGCGAGGATCTCGCCTTCGATGATGAACTCGGTCTCGACCGGCACCGGCAGGCCATTCACGGGCGTGAGCCTTGTGGGAAAGCGCTTGCCCGACACCTTGGCGGCGAATTCGTACTCGCTGTTGGCCGGCCCGATGGTCGCGCACCCGGCCAGCATCACTTCCGGCGGCAGGCCAATGGCCACGACCGCAGGGGTGGCGGTTTTCTTCTTCTCATGCTTCTGCTGGATGCGGTACAGGTCGCCCGAGGTCGACAGCCGGCAGCGCAGTTCGGTGTCGTTGATCATCTGCATGCGGTGGTACGACAGGTTCACCACGGAGGTGTCCGGGTCGCGCGCGATGATCACGCCGGCGGTCACGTAGGGCCCGGCGTCCTTTTCCGAGAAGGTCAGGTGCGGCACATCCGCGAGGGAGATCTCTACATAGTCCGCGGGGCGGGCGGAATGCTCCTCGGTCACTGGCGCGGAAGAAGCTGTCAGGTCGGCCCAGCGCCGGGCAACGTCGCCTACGCCCACGCCGAGGAGCTCGGCGATGAACTTGTAATTGCCGAGGAAATTGCTGACCACCGGGTAGCGCGTACCGCGCACTTTCTCGAACAGGATGGGCAGGTTCACCCCGTCTTGGACCTTGCGCACCACGGCATTGAGTTCGAATTTCGGGTCGACCTCGCGCCGGACTACAAGGAGCTGGTCGCGCTGCGCGAGAGTCCGCAGGTATTCGTCGAGGCTGGCTGGCACGGTATGCTCAAGCGTGAACGGTATCGATCGATCCTAACAGAACCGACCTCAGGCAGGACCGCCTGTTTTCACATGCCCGGGTTCAGGCCGGGAGGTCTGAGGCCGGAAATGCGCTTGCCTCTGTTACTCCCGCTGATACTGCCCGCTCATACGCGCGCGCGTTCGGATCTGCCCGAGAAGGCTCTCGGTGAAAGGCGCCGGGACGCTGGCCTGTCTTGCGATGTCCAGCGTTCCGGTGAGCAACCCGTCGATTTCGAGGGACTTGCCGGCTTCCATGTCCTGCAGCATCGAAGTCTTGAACACGCTGAGCCTGCGCACCGTGGCCGGCCGGGACGACAAAGCTACCGCAGCCCTATGCGCCGATGCGCACGGCTTCAGCCTGCATGCCGGGGTGCGCTGCGGGGCGCATCAGCGCAAGGACCTCGAACGCCTGTGCCGCTACATCACGCGCCCCGCGATCGCCAACAAACGGCTCAAGCAAGATGGCGCGGGTAGCGTCGTGCCGCAGTTGAAGAGCCCCTGGCGCGATGGCACCACGCACATCAGGATGTCGCCGCTGGAATTGATGCAGCGCCTGGCCGCGCTGGTGCCGCGCCCGCGCCTGCACCTGATTCGCTTTCACGGCGTGCTGGCGCCCAATGTCGGGCTGCGTGCCGCGGTCGTGCCGGGCCCGGCGAAGAAAGCCCACACCAATCAGCCCGTAGATGGCCCCGACCACCAGGCCGGAGGCGATGTACTGGGCAAGGGCGGTAAGTTCTACCGTCACTGCTTCTCCATCCAGGACTCGGAGAACGCGAGGAAGGCCGTGGGCTTCTTCGTGTCGGCGAAGTCGCGCACCATGACCTTGCCGCGCAGCGGCGTGCCGTTGACGGTCACGCCGGCCTTGAGGGAATCGACGAACAGGCTGTACATCTCATGGACCTTGGTCGGCCCCTTCTCGGGCGGCATGTCGACCGCATACGGCGCACCGAGCCCGCCCCAGGTCATCACCACCTCGAAGTCCTTCGACTTCACGATTTCACTATAGGTGCCGCGCGTATCGCCCTCACGGCGGACTTCAGTGAGGGGCAGGTAGGAGATCGCCTTGATCCCGGGCGATACCCGGAACGACATGAAATTGGAGAAGAAGTCCGCCACCAGGTACTTCGCCAGCGGTTCGTTGTCGGTGATGCAGAAGTTGCGCACTTCGGGCAGGCCCTTTTCCTCCTGCGGCCGGTCGAGCAGCAGCACCCCGTGGCCGCGTCCGTACGGCGACCACATGATCCGGAAGAAGGTCATCAGCCCGGTCCACGGGCCGTCCTGCGAATCCTTGAGATAGATGCCGGGGTTCTCGCCGGTCCAGGCGACCGCGCCCGGATGGATGGGACTGGCCATGGTCGCGTTCCTTCCTTGATCAGGGATACGGGGACCACATGCTAACGACGGAGCGGGCCGCACTGCAACTAATTTCAGGCCTGAAACGAGCTCAGTTTTCCTGAAGCAGAGGCCGGATGCGCACCCCGGCGGGGCACGGCGGGGCTAGCGGCCTTCCTCTTTCGCGACCGCGAGCATCATCTTCTCGACCGCTGCCTTCGGCACCGCCGACAGCACATCGTGACGAGGATATCATTCCGACAGATGCATCGCGTGAAGGACGCGTCGCATTGCTGGCAGGTGCTTCGGGACTGGTGGGCAGAGAATTGCCTGCCCGCATGCTTGCCGATCCAAATTGCGCGGTTCAGTGGCGAAATCCACCCACGCTGGCATCCCTTGGCTGCGCTACATTCGTGACCAACTTGGCAAGCGTGTTCACTTCTGGCCGTTTGACGGATGGGACGTTCCGGCAGGGCATTCGGCTATCGCCGAAGCCTATCCGGCGCTTTG
>CAMBSA010000221.1 GCA_945869935.1 Bordetella parapertussis
AACTCGGTCAGTTCGTACGCACCCCTGAGTGGCGCATTGAGAAGATACCGCAGCGCCACGTCCGAGATGGTGAGCAACATCATGACGAACAGGATCACCGAGCAGAGGTACGTCAGTCCCAGCACCGAGAGCCGGCCGGCCTTTTTCCAAAGGGTTTCTTCAGACAATTGCGTTCTCCGTACCGGATGGATTCAGCCGTACCGGCTCACTGATAGATGATCGCGGGCTTGATCTCGCGATAGCTCGCCTGGGCTTCCATTGCCTCGGTCGCCTGCTCGAGCTTGTAGCGGTTGGAGATCAGGTCCCCGAAGGAGAAGCGCTTGTGGTTGTTCTGCAGGAAACGCATTGCCTTGTAGTAATGGCGGGCAGTCGCGGAGAACGAACCCGAGACGCTCACCTGGCGCAGGTTGATGCGGCTGGCGGAAATCGCGCTCGGCGCGGAATCGGTCTGACCGATAACGAGGTAACGCGCGCCGTCTCGCGACAGGTTGAAGCCGTCCTCGAAGGCCTGCTTCGGGCCCGCGCATTCGATCACCACATCCGGGCCACGGCCGTTGGTCCACTGCCAGACCATCTCCTTGCGCTCGGCCATGCTCTTGACCTTGTCCATGTCGATCACATGGTCCGCGCCCCACTTCGTCGCAAGGTCAAGCCGAGCCTCCGGGGCGCCGATCACGATCGTCTGCGCCGCGCCGGACACGATGGCCATCGCCAGTGCATACAAGCCGATCGGCCCGCTTCCGAGTATCAGGACGTTTTCCTGAATTCCGAGGCCCCCGAGACGATCGTAGGCATGCACAACCGTACGCAAGGCACAGGTGGCCGAGGCGATCACCGCCGGGTCAACCTCCTCCGGCGCCTTCACCGCACGGCACTCGGGATATACATAGACGTACTCACCGAAGCCGCCAGTCAGGCCAGGGCCCTTGTTGGCCGGCCCGAAACCGTAGAGAGAGCGCACCCGTTTGCAAAGCGTGGGCTGCAGGTCGATCGTGCAGGAATAGCAGTTGCCACACCAGGCCTGCGGCCAGACGATGCGGTCGCCCTCGCGCAGCGGCTGCTCGGAGGCATCGTGCGTCACGCCCTTGCCCATTTTCACGATACGCCCGGTCATCTCATGGCTCGGGATTGCGGGAAGCTGTACGTACGCACCCATGCGCCCGTGCCACAGGTGCACATCGGTTCCGCACACCGTGGTCGCCTCGGTCTTGACCAACATCGCGCCCGGTTCAGGATCGGGAACGGGCAACTCCCAGATCTCGAGGGGCTTGTGGAATTCGGTTATGACCGCGGCTCGGCAGGTTTTGGGGATGCTCATCGGGTGCTCTCCTCACTTGTGTGCTGGTATTTCTTCTGAATTGGCTTTGCTTTTGTGTGCGACTTGTCAGGGGCGCGATGATCCTCTTCGCGTCGATCTCTTGACCATTCTATGTCGATTATTTGATCGACCTATCATGCATGCGTCGACCCAAACGCAACGGACCGCGACCCAAGACAAGGAGGCGGGGAAAGCCGTCACTCTCCCTTGATCCCGGCCGCACGTACAACCTTGCCCCATTTTTCGTAGTCGCTTTTCATGATCGCGCGCATTTCCGACGGGCTTCCCGGGTTGACGGTGAGACCTGCCTTCGTCAGACGCTCGTTCGTATCCGGCAAGGCGAGAACCGCCTTGATCTCGGTAGCCAGCCTCTGGGCGATCGGGTCCGGCGTTCCCGACGGCGCAACAAATCCCAACCAGAAATTCGCCTCGAAATCCGGCACCGTCTCCGCAACCGCGGGGAGATCCGGCAGTTGCGGCAGGCGCTTGCGCTCGGCGATCGCGATCGCACGGATCTTGCCCGCGATGATATGCGGCCTCATCGTGTCGAGGGCACTGAACAGCGCGTTCACCCGCCCGCCGATCAGATCGACCGCGATCGCGGCCGTGCCCTTGTACGGCACCATCACCATCTTCGTCCCGGTCATGTTCATGAAGAGTTCGGTCGCAAGATGATGCGGCGTTCCCACACCGGGGGTCGCATACGAAAGCTTGCCGGGATTCGCCTTTGCATAGGCGATCAGGTCACCGATCGACTTGACCGGTAGTTCGGTATTTACCGTCACCACCATGGGAAGCGTGATTGCGATCATCACCGGCGCGAACTGCATCGGATCGAATCCGAGGTTCTGCGTCAGCCAGGGCACCATGGTGATGCCGTTCTGGGTCTGCAGAATCGTGTAGCCGTCCGCCGGACTGCGCGCAACGAATTCCGCTCCAATATTTCCGGCTGCGCCCGGCTTGTTGTCGACGATGAAGGGCTGGCCGAAGCGAGACTGGAGCCCCGGTGCCACCGCGCGTGCAAGCACGTCGTTGGAGCCGCCCGGCGGGAACGGAACCACGATCCTGACAGGGCGGTCCGGGTAGCTGCCTTGTGCGATTGCCGACACGGCAGAAACAACGAAAATCGCCGATAAGCCGAGCGAAGCAAGCGTGGGTGTCAGTTTCATTCAGGAAATCGCCTTACGGAGAACCAGCGGCCTAGCGCAACAGGTCCGGCTGCTCTTCGAACATCTTCTCGAACAGCGGCCAGCCACCGAAGGTCCCGAGTTTGGACGAGCCCACCTGCTTCGCAGCCAGCGTCGCGGTCGCGTCGTCGATTTCCACAGGCGTGCCGGCCGCACGCGCCATCAGCGTCTGGTCACAGGCGCGCTCCATGCGGAGGAACCAGAACACCGCCTCCTCGATCGTCTTGCCCACCGTGAACAGGCCGTGGTTGCGGCAGATCACCGCCTTGTGCGGACCGAGCGAACGTCCGATCGCCACGCCCTCGTTTGCATCCGCGACCCCGCCATAACCGTCGTACAGGCCGTGGTCCTTGTAGAACGATACCGCCTCCTGCGAGATCGGCGGCAACAGCTTGCCGAGCGTGGCGTAGGTGGTGCCGAAGCGCGAATGCGCATGCGCCGCGGCGTTCACGTCCGGACGCATCTTGTGGACGGTCGAGTGAATCGCGTAGCCGGCGGAGTTGATCATGCGTCGCCCCTCCACCACCGTACCGTCGTCGCGCACCAGCACAAGGTCCGACACGCAAATGCGGCTGAAGTCCACGCCGAGCGGATTGAGCCAGAAATGGTCGCCGAGGATCGGATCGCGGTAGGTGATATGCCCGCCGGCACCGTAGGCAAGGCCGTAGTGCGCGAAGATGCGATAGGCGGCGGCAAGTTTTCTCTTGCCGGAGGCACGCTCGTCTTCCTTGTTCGCGAAGGGCTGCGCCGAGGGCACGCTCAAACCATCGGCTTCAACGCGGAACTCCAGTTCGGCGGACATCTGTTTCATTGTGGTCTCCGTCTCAATCCTCGAGCTTGATCTTGGTGATGTCTATGATGCCGCGCCAGCGCTGCATGTCGCTCGCCCAGTAGCGCATGAACTCTTTCTGGCCGAGCGCACCCGGCTCGCCCCCCACCGCCGCAACGCGCTGCTGGAACTCGGGCAACGCGGTGACGGCGGCGATCTCGTTGCCAAGACGGATCGCCACCGCCTCGGGCAGGCCGGCCGGTCCGAGCACGCCGAACCAGGATGCCGCGACGAAGTCCGGGAACCCGCTTTCGATCAGCGTCGGCACCGAAGGCAGCAGGCTGGAGCGCGTGGCTTTCGCAACCGCGAGCGCGCGCAACTGGCCGGACTGGATCGTCTTGAAAATGTTCACACCGGAAATCAGCACCTCGACATGCCCGCCGATCGCCGCCGTCGTCGCGGGGCTGCCGCCCTTGAACGGGATATGCGCGATCTTCGTTCCGGCCCGCGAATTGAAATATTCGAAGGTGATGTGATGCACGGTGCCGTTGCCCACCGAGGCGTAACGCAGTTCCCCAGGCTTCGCCTTGGCCATGTCGATCAGCTCCTTGATCGACTGCACCGGAAATTTGGGATGCACCGCAAGCAGCATGTACATGTCGGCCACTTTCGCCACCGGCGTGAAATCCTTGTTCACGTCGAACGGCAGGTCCTTGCGCAAAAGAGGCAGGATGGTGAAGGTGTCCGAACTTGCAAACGTCAGCGTGTAGCCGTCGGCGGCGGCCCGGGCCACTTCAGCCACCCCGATGGCGCCCGACGCACCACCGCGGTTGTCCACCACCACCTGTTGCCCGAGGCGATCGGACAGTGCAATCGCCGTGACCCTGCCAACGGTATCGAGTGCACCGCCCGCGGGAAACGGAATGACCATTCGCACCGGCCTTGCGGGCCAGGACTGCGCCACGGCAAGCCCCGCATCCAGCACGCTCGCGAGCGCAAGTGCGGCAAGCAACCCGGGTCGGAACCCGGGCACGGACATTGAAAGCTTCATTCACTCCCCCTTGTTATTGGTGGCCGCCTGCATTCCCTGTCCCGGGAACGGCACGACGGCCTTCACATCAACGCGTCATCGCGTCGAGGTATTCATTCATCAGGTGATGTACCGCTTCTTCGAGCGGCGCCATCGGTCCGGGCTGGTAGAAGGGCGACCCGACCGCCTGTTGCAGCTTCACCACCATCGGCCCGTCTTCATCGGTAATCGCACGCAGTATGAACTCCTTGTATTCCTCGTAGTTTTTATCGTAGTCCGGCTGGTCGAAGGCCGGCTTTGCGAACAGGGTGTACATGTACATGAGCGTCTTGGTCGGTGACACCGGCCAGAGCTGCCACATGCGGATGCTGTCGTAGCGCAAGGACAGGTTGAGGTTGGGGAAAATGCCCGCCTTGAACGATGTGCCCGCCCCCATGCCCTCCAGCCAGGGCAAGGTCGGGAACATCTGTTTCCCGCCCTTGGAATGCGGCTTGGATTCCTGCTCGTAGATCCAGCC
>CAMBSA010000222.1 GCA_945869935.1 Bordetella parapertussis
GGCAGGCTGCTGCGCGGCGCGCGCCCGGCGCCCGCGCACTGATGCGACACTGAACCTGCGCAGCGTGTGCACCCTGCGCACCCTGCGCACCTTGTGCGCCGCCTTTAGTACCTTGCGCGAACCCTGATTCGCGCCACCCCGGGGGCCCATTGCCCGGGGCTTGATCTGCATCAAATTCTTCAGCCCGTGCCGGCGGTAAAAAGTCCCTCAGGCAGATCGGCCGATCGATGAACGCAATGAACGCAATGAACGCAATCAACGATGTCTCCGGTTCGCCACTACGAAAAACTGGAGAACGACCATGCATCGTCACGCGAAACTCGGCTACATCGCCCTGAACGTAAGCGACATCGAGCGCTCGAAGCGCTTCTACGAATCCCAGGTGGGTCTGGAGCTCATCGAGACCGGCGCCGGCGGCGAGTTGTTCTTCCGCTGCGGCTACGACCACCACAGCCTGGTGCTGTACAAGAGCCCGAAGCCGAGCCTGAAGCGCATCGGCTGGGAACTGGAGAGCGAGTCCGACCTGGACAAGCTGGCGAGCGCGCTCGGGCGCAACAAGATCAAGGTGCGCGAAGTCGATGCCGCCGAACGCACCGCGCTGCACCAGGGACGCACGCTGCGCTTCACCGACCCGTTCACGGGGGCGACGCACGAGTACTACTCCGACATGCGGCGCCTGGGCGGCCAGCCCTGGAAGCCGACGGTCGCCAAAATCCAGAAACTCGGCCATATCGTGCTCAAGACCCCGCGCTATGAAGACGCGCTCGCGTTCTACATGGACGTGCTGAACTACCGGGCATCGGATTTCGTCGAAGGCATGATCACCTTCATGCGCGCCTTCCCGGTCCCCTATCACCACTCCTTTGGACTCGCGAGGAGCGACCGCGGCGCCCTGCACCACCTGAATTTCATGGTGTCCGAGGTAGACGACATCGGCAAGGGACTGTGGCGCTACAAGAAGAACGACGTGCCCGTGGTGCGCGGCCCCGGCCGGCATCCGCCGTCGGGCGCGATGTTCCTTTACGCGCTCGACCCGGACGGCCATACCGTGGAATACAGCTTCGGCATGGAGGAGTTTCCCGAGGTGAATCCGCGCAAGCCGCGCATGCTGCCGCCGAACCAGGAATCGATCGACTTCTGGGGTGCGCCGACCGACCCGCGCATGGGCGCAACCGGCGATATCGAAACCGAGAAGGTGAGCCGCGGGAAGCTGCTGGAACACGCCTGAACACGCGCAATCACTACTGGAGACGAACATGCTTGCTCACGAACTGAACGCAAAACTTACCCAGGTAGGGCGCGGTACGCCGATGGGCGATCTGCTGCGCCGTTACTGGCATCCCGTTGCAGTCACCTCCGAGCTGAGCAAGGATCCGGTCGTTCCGGTCAAGCTGCTCGGCGAAGAACTGGTGCTGTTTCGCACCGAGAAGGGCGAGATCGGTTTGGTATCGCGGCGCTGCCCGCATCGCGGCGCCTCGCTCGCATTCGGCTTCCCGGACGAGCAGGGTCTGCGCTGCTGCTACCACGGGTGGCTGTTCGACACCGCGGGGAAGTGCCTCGAGCGGCCTACCGAGATCGATGGCGTTGACCGGACCGGCAAGGTCAAGCTGGACGCCTATCCGGTGCAGGAGCTCGGCGGGCTGATCTGGGCCTACCTTGGGCCGGCGCCCGCGCCGCTCCTGCCGCACTACGACCTGCTGGTACGCGAGGATCTGGAGCGCAACATCGGCGTCACGCCGTCGCTGCCGTGCAACTGGTTCCAGATGATGGAGAACTCGCTCGATCCAGTCCACCTTGAATGGCTGCATGGCCACTATTTCAACTACGTGTGCCGCCGCAAGGGCCTGCCGCCGGCGGTCGTTGTCAAGCGGCACCTGAAGATCGCCTTCGATGTGTTCGAGCACGGCATCGTCAAGCGCCGCTTGCTGGAGGGCGGGGATGAAAGCGACGACGGCTGGCGCATCGGCCATCCGATCCTGTTCCCCAATATCCTCGCGGTCGGCGCCTCCGACGGCCCCGAATTCCAGATCCGCGTGCCGATCGACGACACGCACACCAAGTACTACTGGTACTACGCGAAGCCCTGTGCGGCGGGCGCGAAGCCCTCGACACACATCCCGGTCTGGGAAAACTCATGGCGCGAGGAGAACGGCCGCCTGGTGGTGGAAACCGTAAACGGCCAGGACATGATGGCCTGGGTGACGCAGGGCGCAGCACCGACGCGGGAAGACGAGGCTCTCGGGGCGGGCGACAGCGGCATCGTGCTCTTGCGCCGCGTGTTCCGCGAGCAGATGGAGAAGGTCGAGCGCGGCGAGGATCCGCTGGGCGTGCTGCGCGATCCGGCGAAGAACATCATGATCGCCGTGCCACGCGAGGACCGCTCGCACTACACCATCACCGGCAGCACGCTTGCCGACCCGGTGGAGGGCGCCAAGTCCATCTCGAGGCGCAAGGAACTCGCCTAAAACCCCGAGCGCCTGGTTCCTCTTCTTCTATCGGGGAGCGCGAGGGGCGAATCCAGCCCCTCGCAACTTGACCCATCGGGGGAGCACGAGGGGGCGAACCCAGCCCCTCGTATCTAATTTTCACGAGGGGGCGAATCCAACCCGCTCGTAACTGATCCTATCGTTCGGGGGAGCGTGAGGGGGCGAGTCCAGCCCCCTCACAACCCACCTACGGCGCAATCTTGATGTTGTACTCCTTGACGAGCGTGTGCCACATCTTGCGCTCGTCGGCGATGTCCTTCGCGAAATCATCCAGCAGTGAAATGCTCTTGAACGAGCCAAGTTTCGCAGTCCTCGAGACGAAGTCATCCGATGCGGCCACCGCACCCAGCTCCTTCGCGAGCTTCTGCAGGACGTCACGCGGCACGCCGGCCGGCGCGAACACGCCGAAGAAGCTGCCCACGACGTAGCCCGGAAAACCGCTCTCGATCATGGTCGGCACATCGGGATAGGACGGATCGCGCGTCGGCCCCGTGGTCACGAGGAGCCGCAGTTCCCCCCTCTGTATGAAGGCCCGGATGACCGCCGCCGAGGTCGAGACGATCTCCAGCCGTCCGGCTATCGCGTCAGTCACCGCAGGGACGGTTCCCTTGTAAGGAATATGCACCATATCGATCCCGGCGCGTGCCTTGAATAACTCGCCGTTCATGTGCGTCGCGGTGGCGAAACCGGTGCTTGAAAACGACAGCTTGCCGGGATTCTTCTTGGCAAGCGCGATCAGTTCCTGGATCGTCTTCGCCGGGACGTCCTTGCCAACCGCAAAACCGGAAAATGCCTCGGTCATCTTGGCGACCGGGATGATGTCCTTGACCGGGTCGTAGGGCAGCTTGACGGGGCTCGGAATGATATCCAGCCCGTCGGAGGCGCCAAAGAGCAGCGTATAGCCGTCGGGCGCAGAGCGGACCACCGTATCGATGCCCAGGACTGCACCCGCCCCCGGACGATTCTCCACCACCACCGGCACGCCGATGCGCGCGCTGAACGCATCAGCGGTAGGACGGAAAAGCGTATCGCCCATCCCGCCCGCGTTCAATGGCAGCACGAACCTGATCGGCTTGTTCGGAAATGTCTGAGCGTTCGCCAACTGGCAGGCGCCGAGTATCAGCGCGCCGGCGGCCGCAAGCTGCCCGCAAGATTTCCACATGCGTTTCATTTCGATCTTCTCCTGGATACAACGATTGCGAATGATATCGGATAGCGCCATGCCGCGATCCCTAGTGCGGCGACGCGATTTCCCTGCACTTTTCCCGCTAACCGCTCAGCTTGCTCAAGTGCCGAGCGTCGAAGGCACAAACAGGCTGTCCACCTCGATTTTCTTGCGCGTGAGCTGCTCGAGCAGGAGTTCGTCGCGGATCGCTTCCACGACGTGCCGGTTGGTCCTGAAACCCGACGGATAGGGATCCTCGCCAAACGCGGCGGCGTTGTCGGCAAAGTACAGCTCCGGAAAAATCATCAGGCTCGCGGCCGAATCGGGCGCGCGCGCATAGGCCTCGATCTTGGATTTTTCGCAGGCCTCGTAGAGCAGCATCGGCAGTTCCGGGTGTTGCGCCACCAGATCTTCCTGGATAAGCAATGCGTGGTTCACGGGCCGCAGGCCGGTTTTCGCCGTGAGCTCCGAACACATCTGCTTTGCAACAGTCATCGGCAGCCGCTCCACCTCGCCCCCGGCCGTCAGGCGGCAGCTGATCGCGTCACCGAGCGCGGCATCGATTTCTCCCTTGTGCAAGGCGTCGTTCAGTGTTTCGCCCTCGGTAAGCCTGCGCAGATGTATTCCCGGCGCGAGATTCTCGGCGACCCCTGCTCCATGGGTATGGGCCCTGTTTCGGCCGTTTACCCACGAGATGTCCTGCGGACGAATCCCGTAGAGCTTGCCGAGCATGATTCTCAGCCACACGGCGGCCGTCATCTGGTAATCGGGCATCCCGAGTTTCTTGCCCTTGAGATCCGCAAAGCTCCGGATTCCCGAATCGCGCCGCACATGAAGGTCGTAGAAGAAGTCGCAGCGCATCAGGTGCATCGGGATCGCCTTCCAGCGCAGGTGGGCGCGCTCCGGCATGTCCTTGGTGATCAGGAGGTTCGAGATCGAGAACTCGAAAACGTCGAACGCGTTCTCGTTCAGGTGCCTGCCGTGCATGTCGGCCGCGTTTGCGATCGTCCAGTCGATCTTGAAGCCCTCGAGCTTGACGGTGCCGTCCATGAGCGGCTGGAGCCGGGGGTTGGGATGATAGGCGATCTTCAGCGTTTTCATAGGAATGCTCCGGGCCACCATGCTTATGAAAGTATGAGTTACCCTGCGACTATA
>CAMBSA010000223.1 GCA_945869935.1 Bordetella parapertussis
AGCACCGCCACCGCCGCGCGTTCGCGCGGTGCACCCACCGGGCATTCGACATAGTTGGAAACACCTATGCCGGCGAGTTGCCCGCGCGCCTTTGCCCCTTCCCGGCGTTGTGCGAAGCCCGCCCAGTCCGCATTCGACAGGACCCTGTCCATGTAGGCGGGAAAATCACCCGAGTCGTAGGTGATGCCCATCGGATTCCGGTAAGGCAGTTGCGAGGGGCGCACCAGATTGCGCCTGCGGATCTCTATTCGATCGATGCCGAGTTCGCCCGCCGCCATGTCAAGCAGTCGCTCGAGCGCATGCGTGACCTCGGGCCGTCCTGCGCCGCGGTAAGGCGCGGTGGGCACGGTATGCGTCACCATGCCGTGCGAGCGAAGGCGCGCCGCCGGCACATGGTAATTGGTGGTCACGATGCTTCGCGCGTTGGCAAGCGGCACGAACGTCACCGTGTGTGCGCCGACATTGCCGAACATCTCCACGTCGTAGGCGCTGATGCGGCCTTCGACATCGAACGCGAGTGCCGCGCGGATCACGCTGTCGCGCCCGCCGTAGTCGGAAAGAAACCCCTCGCTTCGGTCGCCGGTCCATTTGACCGGACGCCCCAGGCGCTTTGCCGCCCACACCACCACCGCCTGCTCGGGATACAGCAGGGAACGCGGACCGAAACCGCCGCCGGTATCGGGACACACCACGCGCACGCGTTCCGTCGGCAGGCCGAACAGCGCAGCGAGCACGACCTGCAAGCGCGAGACGCCCTGGCAGCCCGAGATCAGCGTCGCGGTACCGCTCGCCGCATCCCAGTCCCCGAGCGCTGAGCGCGGTTCCATCTGGCAATTCGCGATCCGCTGGTTCACGAACTCATGACGCACCACATGCGATGCCGCCGACAGCGCAGCGACTGTCGCCGCTGCGTCGCCGTATTCAAGCGAGAAACAGCAATTGCCCGGGATCTGCCCCCACACCTGCGGCGCATCCGGCAGGGCCGCCGCCGCGGGCGATACCACCGCGTCCATAGCCTCGTATTCGATTTCGATCAGTTCCACCGCATCGCGCGCCGCCAGCGCGCTCGTGGCCACCACCGCCGCAATCGGCTCGCCCGTATGCCGCACTCGACCAACCGCGAGCGGAAAATGCGGCAACTCGATGACTCGCCCGCCCTCGCCCGCGATGAAGGCGCGCTTTTTTACATCAATCGCATCCAGCGGATTGGCCGCATGGTCGATGCCGGGCAACCCGTCGGCAAGCCAGTCGTCTCCGGTGAGCACCGCGAGCACGCCGGGGGCGGAAATCGCCGCCGTGGTATCGATCCGCACGATGCGCGCGTGCGCATGCGGCGAGCGCAGGAATGCACACTGCGCCTGGGCGTCGAGCGCCACGTCGTCGGTGTAGCGGCCGCGGCCGGTGAGAAACCGCTCGTCCTCGACCCGGGGCAGGCGCCGCCCGATCCAGGCGCTCATCGCGCTTCATGGCGCAGGAATACGCCGCGAAAAATTGATCGCAGAAAATTCAAAATGTCAGGATATCGCCCGCTGAGCCGCATGGATGCTGGGGATTTTTCAAAAAATGTCAGTATTGATGCGGACGCCGTGGCCACCGGTCCGGCCGCCGAATGCATCCGTCACGGTACATTTCGTACGGCATGAAAACTATGTAGGGCGAGGTGATCATCGTATCATCGAGCACCGAATACAGACCATGTGCTGCAACACACCCGCGTATCCGAAGGAGCTTCACTGATGAAACGAAAACACGACCGGGTCATTGTGATCGGTGGCGGCCCGGTAGGCTGCGTCACCGCCCTGCTGCTTGCGCAGAAGGGCATACCCGTCACGGTCGCGGAGAAGGAAGCCGGCATGGTGCTCGACTATCGCGCCTCCACCTTCCATCCGCCGACGCTCGATCTGCTGGAGGAGTCCGGCGTCACCGAAGCACTGGTGCACATGGGGCTGAAGTGCACCACCAACCAGTTCCGCGACCGCAAGAAGGGCAAGATCGCCGAATTCGACATGTCGGTGCTGAAGAACGACACCCGGCACCCCTATCGGCTGCAGTGCGAACAATTCAAGCTTGTCGACTGGGCCTACGGCGTGCTCGGCAAAATGCCGAATGTCGAACTGCTGTTCCGCCACGAGTTCTCCTCGCTCACCCAGAGCGAGGACGGCATCACCGTCACGCTCGACTCCCCCGAGGGACAGCGCACGGTAAAAGCGGATGTCGTGATCGGCACCGACGGCGGCCGCAGCGCGGTGAGGAAAAACCTCGGCATCGAATTCGAGGGTTTCACCTACCCGGAACACTTCCTTGTCGCCGGTGCGCGCCACGACTTCAAGCGCCAGATGCCCGATATCTGTTCGGTGAACTACACCGCCGATCCGGACGAGTGGTACCTGCTGCTCGAAATACCCGACATGTGGCGGATCATCACACCCGCGGACCCGAACATCGAACCGAGCGAGGCGGTAAAGGAGGAACGGCTGCAATCCAGCCTGCAGAACATCGCCCCGCGCACCGAACCCTACGAGATCCTCGTCAAGGGCATCTACCGTGTGCACCAGCGGGTGGCCAAGACCTACCGGCAGGGCAATGTGTTCCTTGCGGGTGACGCCTGCCACCTCAACAACCCGCTCGGCGGCATGGGGCTGAACGGCGGGCTGCAGGATGCGCTCTCGCTCTGCGACCGGCTGGCCAAGGTGTGGCACGGAACCGCCCCGGACACGGAGCTGGACGGATACGAACCGCAACGCCTGCCCGAAGCAATCAAGGCGATCCACGCGATCACCCAGCGCAACAAGAAACTGTTGGAAGAGCGCGACACGGTGGTGCGCGAGCCCAACCTCGCCGAAATGGCGGCGACCGCCGCGGACCCGAAGCGCGCCTACCAGTACATGCTGGACGCCGCGATGATCACGTCCTTGCGCCGCAGCGGGATGCTTCGGTAACGCAAGGTTCCGGACGTATCTGGCCAAAACATCACCGGCCGGGCAACAATGCGGGGAAGGCACACATGAGGAACACGCAGGTGCATGCATGAAACGCGACTTCGACAATCTCGTCATCGACCGGATCGATGACGGCCGATTCACCGTTCACCGCGACGCGCTGCGCGACCCGGAAATTTTCGAACTCGAGATGCGCTACATCTTCGAGCGAACGTGGATTTTTCTCGGCCTCGCCTCCCAGGCGCCGAAGCCGCACGACTATTTCACCGCATGGATAGGGCGCCATCCGGTAGTCGTGAGCCGGGACGCGGACGGTCGCTTGCACGCCTTCCTCAACACCTGCCGCCACCGCGGCGCGCTCGTCGTGCAGCACGCGCAGGGAAATTCCAAGTATCACGTCTGCGCGTACCACGGCTGGAGCTACGACAGCGCCGGCCGCAACATCGACATCAAGGATCGCAAGGAAGGCGCCTACAGCGCCAGTTTCGAGGCCGAGAACCACGACCTGGTCACGCTGCCCCGTTTCGAGGAATACCGCGGCCTGCTGTTCGGCTGCCTCGACCCGGACGTGCACAGCCTGGACGACCATCTCGGCGAGGCGAAGTTCTTCATAGATCTCGTGATCGACCAGAGCCCCGAGGGCGTGGAACTCGTGCCCGGTTGCTCGACCTACACCTACAAGGCCAACTGGAAACTGCAGGTGGAGAACGGCATGGATGCCTACCACCTCACCTCCACCCACCCGAGCTTCATGAAGATCGTGGAGCGGCGCAAGAGCGGCGAGTCCAAGAACAAGCTCGCGGCGCTGGATTTCTCGCTCTACAAGCTGCGCGGCGGCTTCACCTTCGATCACGGTCACGCGGCGGTGTGGTCGCGCAATCCGACGCCCGAAATCCGGCCGCTGTATCCCTCGCTCGACGAACTGAAGAAGCGCGTGGGCGATGTCCGTGCAGAATGGATGCTCAACTCGCGCAATCTCGTGCTCTTCCCCAACATCCAGTTCGCGGAGAACGCATCGCTTCAGCTTCGCACCATCCGGCCGCTCGCGGTGAACCTCACCGAGATGAAAAGCTGGTGCCTCGCACCGGTTGGCGAATCCGCGGAAACACGCGAATTCCGTCTGCGCCAGTTCGAGGATTTCTTCAACAGCTCCGGGCTTGCAACGCCGGATGACACAACCTGCTACGAAGACTGCCAGACCGGAAACGGAGCGCGCATCGTCGACTGGCAGCAGGGCTACTCGCGCGGCATCACTTCGGTCCGCAAGGGGCCGAACGAGGTTGCGCAGACACTTGGCTTTCGCCCCGCCACCAGCCAGTCGGGCGCGCACGAGATCCAGGACGAAACCGTATTTCATTCCGCGTATCGCGAATGGCTGCGCCTGATGAAGGCAGGTGCTGCGCGCGATGCGGCGCGCGCCGATGCCCGGGTCGCCTCACGCGTCGCCGGAGGCGGGTGATGAGTGAACTTCTCGCTGAATGCACCTCGCTGCTGCAGCGCGAAGCGCTGCTGCTCGACACGCAGAACTGGGACCACTGGCTGGAACTGTTTACGGATGATTGCGAGTACTGGGTGCCGTCCTGGAAGGGCGAACACCAGACGACCGAGAATCCGCGAAGCGAACTGTCGCTGATCTACTACAAGAACCGGGCAGGCCTCGCCGATCGCGTATGGCGGGTGCGCCACGGGCGCTCGGTCGCCTCCGCCGTCCTGCCGCGCACGCACCATGTCATCAGCAACATCTCCATGGCGCCGGCAGGCAGCATCGGCATGCCTGCGTCCGGCCGCCCTCCCGTGTCCGGCCCGATGGCGGCCGACGCGGTGGCGGTGGACGCGTACTGG
>CAMBSA010000224.1 GCA_945869935.1 Bordetella parapertussis
GATCGGCTGATCACCGGCGAATCCATCGAAAAGTCGATCGCGCCGCTGCGCTCCTTCGTCGCCGAGCCAATGCGCTATGGAAACCTGTTTCTTGCAGGAGACGCGGCACACATCGTGCCGCCCACCGGCGCGCGAGGACTCAACAGCGCTGCATCGGATATCTATTACCTCTACCACGCGCTGATCGCGCATTTCGAAAAAGGCGACGATACCGGCCTGGAACACTATTCCGCGAAGGCACTCGCCCGTGTCTGGAAGGCGCAGCGGTTCTCCTGGTGGATGACCAACATGCTGCACACCTACCCCGATTCGATCAGCTACGACCAGCGGCTCCAGCAGACCGAACTCGAATACCTGCTGTCGTCGGACGCAGCCAAACGATCGTTCGCGGAGAACTACACCGGCCTGCCGTTCTAGTACGACTCGCGCCTAAGGGCACGGGGTCCCGGCATGTCGACCTCGCGATGGGTGTAGGCAAGCCGTTCACTCACCCGTCGATCTTGACCTTTCCCGTCTTCACCAGCATCTGCCAGCGCTCCATGTCCTTGCGGATCGCAGCGCCAAAGACCTCCGGCGTTCCGCCCGCAGCTTCCACATCGTCCGCGGCGAACCGGGCGGCAATCGCGGGCGAACGGAGCACCGCGTTGATGTCGCGATTGAGCGTCGCGACAATATCGGGCGGCGTGTTCCTCGCAACCACAAGGCCGTGCCAGAGATCGACATCGAATCCGGGCACGCCCGCTTCCGCGAACGTCGGCATGCCGGGCAGCACGGCGAGACGACGCGGGCGTTCCACCGCGAGAGGCCGTACCTTGCCTGCCCTGGCAAGTTGCAGCAGTGTGCTTGTCCCGCCAAAGAGCAACTCGATCTGGCCGCCGAGCAGATCGTTAAGGGCCGCACCCGTCCCCTTGTAGGGCACGTGGTTCATGCGAATGCCCGCCACCGAGGCGAAGTATTCGGTGGACAGGTGGATCAGCCCGCCCACGCCCGAGGATCCGTAGGTCACCGTCCCCGGCGCCAGGCGCGCCTTGTCGATTACCCGGGCAAGCGTGTCTGCCGCGGAACTCGCCGAACCGACCACCATCATCGGCTCGCGGGTGAACTGGATCACCGGCTGAATGGCATTGATCGGATCGAATCCCGGCTTGCTCACCACCGCATTGCCCGCGTAGCTTCCCGAAATCACCAGAAGCGTATAGCCATCGGCCGGCTCGCGAAGCGCGATCTCCGCACCGAGATTGCCGCCGGCGCCCGGACGGTTCTCGATCACCGTCACGTACTGCCGCGACTCGGACAACCGGGCGGCGATCAGCCGCGTGAACGTATCCGAGCCGCCGCCGGAGGCAAACGGAACGATCACCCGGATCGGTCGCGAGGGATAAGCACGACCCTGCCCTCGCGCCGCCGCCGAAACGACGGCCCCACCCATCGTGGCACCCAGCGCGGCAACGAAGCCCCTGCGGCTGATGCTCAACGCGCCTCCACCGTGGCGCCCGCGCCCGCCTTCGCATACCGGCTCACCGGCCGGGGCAGCGCGAGGTTCTCCCGAAGCGTGCTGCCTTCGTACTTCGTACGAAACAGTCCCCTGCGCTGGAGCTCGGGCACGACTTCGTCGACGATCTCGTTCAGGCCCCCGGGAAAGGTGAGCGGCATGATATTGAAACCGTCGCAGGCACCGGTGGCAAACCACTCCTCGAGCGAATCAGCCGCCGTCTTCGCCGTGCCGCAAAGAATCCGGTGGCCGCGCGCGCCAACCACCCGCTTGTAGACCTCGCGAATCGAAAGATTTTCGTTTCTCGCCATCGCGTAGAGCAGTTGCTGCCGGCCCTGTTGGGTGTTGGTCGTCGGCGCATCCGGCAGCGGTCCGTCGATGTCGTGCCGTGACAGATCCACGTTGAGCAGGTCCGACAGCACCGCGATTCCGTGCTCGGGATGGATCAGCGACTGCACCTGCTCGAATTTATCCCGCGCCTCGCGATCCGTCCGTCCGAGCACGAGCAGCACGCCCGGCATCACCAGCAGCGAATGCGGCGCACGGCCGCGCTCGACGACACGTTTTTTCAGATCGGCATAAAACGCTCGTGCCGCGACGATGTCCTGCGTCAGGCTGAACAGGACCTCCGCGGTGTCAGCGGCGAGTTCGAGTCCGGCTTCTGACTGCCCCGCCTGCACCATCACCGGCCTCGCCTGCGGCGAACGCATGCAAGTGAGCGGCCCGCGCACCTTGAAATACTTCCCCTTGTGATTCAGAAAGTGCAGCTTCGCCGGATCGAAATACAGGCCCGATGCCTTGTCGCCGAGGAACGCGTCCTCGTCATAGCTGTCCCAGAGACCGAGCACCACCTCGGCGAATTCCCGCGCGCGCTCGTAGCGCTCGGCGTGCGGCACGTGCGAATCGAAACTGAAATTGAGTGCCTCCGATGCCGCGGACGAGGTCACCAGGTTCCAGCCCGCGCGGCCCTTGCTGATCTGGTCGATCGAGGCGAAGTAACGGGCTACATGGTACGGATCGTTGTAGGTGGCACTCGCGGTGCACACCAGCCCGATGCGGCTCGTCACCATCGCCATCGCGCAAGCCAGGGTCAGCGGCTCGAACACGTCGGTGTAGTTCGTCCGTTTCCAGATGTCCGGGTCGTCCGGCCCGAAAGTCGATTGCGAATCTGCCTGGAACAGCATGTCGAAGCAGCCGCGCTCGGCGGTCTTCGCCATCTCGACGTAATGCTCGATCCGGTGCCCCGCCCCCGGCACCGTCTCCGGATGCCGCCAGGAAACCACATGGTGCCCCTCGCTCAGAGCGAAGAGGCCAAGGCGCATCTTTCCGTCCATCGGCGATTCCGGTCAGCCGAGCCCATCAACCAAACGCATGTCGCGCACCACCGCATCGCCCAGCACCCGCAAGGCCTCCTGGTAACCCGGTCCGTCATGCGTCGCTATCGCAGCCTCGAGGCTGGGAAACTCGACCACCACCGTGCGTTCCTTCAGCCCGGCTTCGTATACCACCGACGGCGAACCGCGAACCAGGAATCGCCCGCCGCCCGCATGCACGGCCGGCCCTGCGAACTTCGCGTACTCCGCCAGTGCCTCCGGTCGTCTGATTTCCCGGTACTGCACCACCCAATAAGCCTTGGTCATGACGCATCTCCTCCTGGTGACGTCGCCTCGCCTTGGGCGACGATCGGTTCGCCAATGACGGCAGACACTGGCGGCGAAATCATACCGGAGGCGGGATCCGACACTGGGTAAGGAGTAACACTCGGCGCAGGCGACCCGTCCGCCCCGCATCTTCTTGCTGAACCTCCTCTGGTCTCAATCGCAAAATTGACTTCAGGCACCCAACGGCGCATCTCTACCCGGAGTTGCAATTTCGAAAACAACACGCGGGCGGCGATTCGATTCACCCAAGGGCCGCTTGTGAACAGATAAGGGAATATCTGAACAAGGGGGCATCGCCCCCTTGTATATCCCCCACTCCAGAGAGAAGCTCTGTTCGATTCGTTGCACAATCGGGACTTGATCAGAGCCTCCATAAGTTCCTCGTTACGCATGACAGGGGCTCCTGACGGTGGCCCTTGTCGTTTGGCGTGGCAGTAAAGCACCCTCTCTGCATACGACTCCACTATCGAGAAGCTCCATCCATGACCAATCGCAAGTCGAAAAAATCACTCTCATGGATCGCCATGTGCGTCGTGTGGCCACCATCCCTGGCACTCGCACTGGACGACCGCGCCGACATCGAGCCCAATGAGCCCGCTCGCGCCGACCGCAGCATCGCCTGGAAACTGACCCCGAGCGTCTACAACGAATCCGCCGGCCACTCCGCCGCCGACATCAACTTGCGTGGCAACCGCGAGAACGATGTGTTCTGGATAGGCAAGTATCAGCGCGGTGACGAATTCGAGCAGACGCGCGCAGGCTACGAGCGGCAGTTTTCGCTGCCCCTTGGCAAGTTCATCGCCTCGGGGCAACTCGCCTCGCGCGGTTTCGTCGGTGCAAGCGCGACCTTCGAATTCAGCAATGGGAGAAAAACACCCTACTTCGGACTGCTCGGCCTCGGACGCACCAACCGCCGCCCCTACTACAACCTCAACTTCGACCCGAACGACTCTACCCTGATCGGCGCGGGCTGGCGCCCGAACGAGTCCACCGCCACCACGCTTTATCAGATTCGTGACGATCGCCTCGGCACCGGCCAGCGCGTCACCCACCTCGTCGTGCGCGGCAAGACCGGCGAGCGCTCGCGGTTGACTGTCGACCTGTTCCAGCGCGCAGGCCGCGCCGATCCGGACGCGGAATTCTTCCGCGCCACCGGCGCCGCGCTGACCTACGATCAGGAACCGTGGTTCGTACGCGTTGCGTGGGACCCGAAGGCGAATTTCACCGCGAGCAACATGACCCGGTTGGCGATCGGAGCGCGTTTCTAGGTACAGTCGGCGTGTCGCTCCGCCGGATCTGCCAATGCCTGTTCAGAAAACCCTCACACACACGCCCGTCCCCGTCCGCATCTGGACAGTCGACATCGACGAAAAATCGCTCGCGCTGCTCGCCAACATCGCGAGCCTGCCCTTCATCCATCACCATGTTGCCGCGATGCCGGATGTGCACCTGGGCATCGGCGCCACCATCGGATCGGTGATTGCCACGCACAAGGCCATCGTGCCTGCGGCGGTGGGCGTGGATATCGGCTGCGGCATGGTGGCGGCGCGGCTGTCGATCGGAGCAAACGACATCGACGAGAAGTCGCTGCGCAAGGTATTCGACCAGATCGGCCGCGATG
>CAMBSA010000225.1 GCA_945869935.1 Bordetella parapertussis
TCAGGCATGGCGATCGCCTTGACCACTTCCTGCGACAGGCGGCGCACGATCTCGGGCGGCGTCTTCGCGGGCGCGGCCACGCCGGTCCAGGACATGACTTCATAACCCGGCACCGTCTCGCCCACCGCGGGAACATCGGGCAGGCTCGCAATGCGCGTGCGCGAGGTGACGGCGATCGCGCGCAGCTTGCCCGCGCGGATCTGCGGCAGCGTGGGCGTGAGCGTATCGAAAAGAAAATCCACCCGACCGGTCATCACGTCCTGCACCGGCGCGCCGCCGCCGCGGTAGGGCACATGCACGAGCTGGACTTTTGCCATCGAAGCGAAGAGTTCGCCCGCGAGATGCTGGGTGGAACCGACGCCCACCGAACTGAAGCTGAGCTTGCCCGGCTCGCGTCGGGCCGCCTCCACCATTTCGCGCACCGACTTCACCGCGCCTTCGGCGCTGGTACCGATGACAAACGGAAACACGTTCACCAGTGACACGAAGGAAAATTCCGCCACCGGCTCGAAGGGCAGCTTCTTGTACATCGCCGCCGACACCGCGTGGCCGCCGGTGAGCAGGATGAGCGTGTAGCCGTCGGGCAGGGATTTCGCCACCAGTTCGGAGGCGAGATTGCCGCCCGCGCCGGTGCGCCCTTCCACGACCACGTTCTGGCCGAGGCCTTCGGAAATTTTTGCCGCCACGAGGCGCGCGATGATGTCCCCGTTGCCTCCGGCGGCGAAGCCCTGCCACATCCGGATCGGGCGCGTCGGGTAGGTGGACGGAGTCGTACCTTGCGCGAAAACCGCTCCTGCCGCGGCCAGTGAGGCAAACAGGCTTGCGAAAACTGCGGCGCGCGCGACCTTCATCGGAACTCCTCCGGATTCGTACCGCGACACCGCCGGGAATTCTGTGTCCCCGGTCGGCGCGAAATGAGCGTCAGCCTGTATCTGGGTTCAGGTAATCGCGGGCAGCACCGTGCCTGCGCATTCGCCCAGGCCGATGCGCGGGTAGCCCGGCTTCTGGCACCAGGCGCGCATGATCACCGTGTCGCCATCATCGATGAAGGTGCGCTTCTCGCCGCCGGGCAGGTCGATCGACTGCTTGCCGCCGAGCGTGAGTTCGAGCATCGAGCCGCTTTCCTCCACCGTCGGGCCGGATTGCGTGCCGGTGCCGAGCAGGTCACCCGGCTGCAGGTTGCAGCCGTTGGAGGTGTGGTGCGTGAGCATCTGCGCAAGCGTCCAGTACGCGTAGCGCAGATTCGAACGTGCGAGGCTCTTCGGGCCGTGGCCGGAGCTACGCATTGCCTCGGACTCGATCAGCACTTCGAGGTTCATGTCGAAGGCGCCGCGCGCGCGGTTCTCCGCCGATTCGAGATACGCCAGAGGCTGCGGATCGCCCTCGGGGCGCGTCCACGCGGTGCGGAAAGGCTCCAGCGCTTCAAGCGTGACCACCCAGGGCGACACCGTGGAGGCGAAGTTCTTGGCGAGCATCGGACCGAGCGGCTGGTATTCCCAGGCCTGGATGTCACGCGCCGACCAGTCATTCAGCACCACAAGGCCGAACAGATGGTTCTCCGCGTCCGCGAGCGGGACGCTGCGGCCAAGTTCGTTGGCGGCGCCGACGAAGGCTCCGATCTCGAGTTCGAAGTCGATGCGCTTGCTCGGACCGACGCTGGGTGCGGCGGCATCCGGTGCCTTGGTCTGGCCGACCGGACGCGGGAATTTCTGCCCGCTCACGCGAATCGACGACGAACGGCCGTGATAGCCGATCGGCACCCATTTGTAGTTCGGCAGCAGCGGGTTGTCCGGACGGAACAGCGCGCCGACGCGGATCGCGTGATGAATCGAGGCGTAGAAATCGGTGTAGTCCCCGATATGCGCGGGAAGTGCGTATTCCGCGTCGCTTTGCGCAACGAGGCAGCCGGCAAGGCGAGACTGCTTGGCGCTGCCTTCGCGAAGCGCGCTCGACAGGCCCGCGCGCAGCGCTGACCAGGACTTCGGCCCGAGCGCCATCAGTTCGTTGAGCGTGGTGTTGCCGCAGCGCGTGGCGGCCTTGGCCGCATCGCCCGAGAACGCGCCCGCGGCAGCCGCCGCGGGAAGATCGAAAATGCGATCGCCGATCGCCACGCCCGCGCGGAACGCTTCGGTGGAACCCTTGCGACGAAATATGCCGAAGGGAAGATTCTGAATCGGGAAATCCGAGTCCGGCGCGTTGGCCGACTCCACCCAACTTCGAAGCTTGGGATCGTGCGTCTCGTTCAGGCCTGCCATTTATTTTCTCTTTCCGTCGAAATGTACTTTCAGTCCCTGCCAGCACTGATGATAATCGCGCTGCAACTCGGGGGCTTCCATCGCAAACCGCGTGGGGCGCAGGACGTAGCGCGTCTCGAACATGAAGGCGAGCGTGTCGTCCAGCTTCACCGGCTTGAGTTCGGCGGCGCTTGCGCGCTCGAACGCATCCGCATCCGGGCCGTGCGGCACCATCGAATTGTGCAGGCTCGCGCCGCCGGGGACGAATCCCTCGGGCTTGGCGTCGTACTGACCGGTGACCAGACCCATGAATTCGCTCATCACGTTGCGGTGGTACCAGGGCGGGCGGAAAGTGCCTTCCGCCACCAGCCAGCGCGGCGGGAAGATCACGAAATCCACGTTCGCGATGCCCGGCGAATCCGAGGGCGCGGTGAGCACCGTATAGATCGAGGGATCGGGATGATCGAAACTTACTGTTCCGATCGCCATGAACCGGCGCGTGTCGTACTTGTAGGGCACGAGGTTGCCGTGCCAGGCCACCACGTCCAGCGGCGAGCGGTCGAGTTCGGACGCCCACAGGTTGCCCGCGAACTTGGTGACAAGCTCGCATTTACCCTCGATGTCTTCATACGCCGCCACCGGTGCGAGGAAATCACGCGCGTTGGCCAGGCCGTTGGATCCGATCGGGCCGAGTTCGGGCAGGCGGAAGAACGCGCCGTAGTTTTCGCAGATATAACCGCGCGACGGGCCGTCGGGCAGATCCACCCGAAACCGCATGCCGCGCGGCACCACCGCGATTTCGCGCGGCTCAACTTCCAGCACGCCCAGTTCGGTGACAAGCCGCAGCCGGCCCTGCTGCGGGACGATCAGCATCTCGCCGTCGAAATTCACCAAGTAGCGCTTGCTCATCGACCGATTGGCGAGGTACAGGTGCGCCGCCATGCCCGCCTGCATCCCGGGATCGCCGTTTACCGCCAGCGTGGCAAGGCCTTCGACGAAATCCGTTGATGCCGTCGGCACCGGCATCGGGCTCCAGCGCAGCTGGTCGGGGGGCGGTACGTCCTCGATCGGCCCGGTGCGAAGCAGGCCGCTCTCCAGGCGCGTATGCGGTTTGTGCTTGGCCGAGGGCCGCATCCGGTACACCCAGGTGCGGCGATTGGTGGCGCGCGGTGCGGTGAACGCGGTGCCCGAGAGCAGTTCCGCGTACAGGCCGTAGGGCGCGCGCTGCGGGCTGTTGCGGCCCACCGGCAGTGCGCCGGGCAGGGCCTCGGAGGCGAACTCGTTGCCGAAACCGGACTGGTAGCGGATCGTGCCGGCGGCAACGCCGCCCGAGGATCCCTTGCTCTCGTGGGTGTCGGACAATTTCATCGTGGGCTCCAGCCGTGTCGGTGGTGTCGGTATGCGGGACCGTCGCCGGGGAAACGCGATCCTGTGCAGATGCGACATTATAAGAGCGTGGCAGGCATTCATCACTTCCCGACGGGACGAAGCTGAGCGCACACCGGCACGTTGCCGGTGCCGTAGAATGCGCCGAACCGTCACGGCACCCAGACCCGCCGCATTCCTTCGACGAGGCTCCCCGCATGGAAGTACCCACAATGGACAATCGCAGGCTTGCCCGGATCACTCTGGTTGCGCTGCTTCTGCTCGGCTGCGCACTGATTCTGGAGCCGTTTTTTGCCGCGATCCTGTTCGCCGCGGTGATCTGCACGACCACCTGGCCGATGCACGCCTGGCTTACCCGCAAGTTCAAGGGCCGCGCCTGGGTCGCGGCCAGCCTCATGACCGTCCTGCTGACGCTGGTCGTGGTGCTGCCGGTGACCCTGCTCGCGGCGAACCTCACCCAGGTAATGCCGATGTTGATCGAGAAGACGCGGCTGCTGATGGAACGCGCGCAGGACACGCCGCCGCAGTGGCTGCGCCAGATACCGCTGTTCGGCGAGCAGATCACTGCCTACTGGGACAAGCTCACCCACAGCCGCGAAGAAGTGAACGCGGTGATGAAGCAGCTCTACGAGCCCACGCGCAAGCTCCTGCTCAAGGCGGGTGCGCTCACCGGCGAAGGCATGTTGCAGCTCGGACTGGTGCTGTTCGTCGCTTTTTTCGTCTATCGCGACGGTGCATCGATTGCCGCGCGGCTGCAGGTGCTCAGCCGCAAGCTCGGCGGCGAGTTCGGCGAGCAACTGCTCACCCTCACCCAGAGCACGGTCAACGGTGTGATGATCGGAATCGTCGGCACGGCTGCGGCTCAGGCGGTGGTGGCTATCATCGGATTCCTGATTGCCGGCGTACCCGCCGCGATGCTGCTTGGCGGGGCCACCTTCTTCCTGTCGATGATCCCGGTCGGCCCGCCGCTGATCTGGGGCGGTGCCGCCTTCTGGCTGTTTGACAAGGGTGAGACCGGCTGGGCGATCTTCATGGTGATCTGGGGGTTGCTCGTCATCAGCAGCGTGGACAATGTCGTGAAGCCCTATCTCATCAGCCGTACCGCGAGCCTGCCCATCCTGCTGATCGCGCTTGGCGTGTTCGGCGGTGCGCT
>CAMBSA010000226.1 GCA_945869935.1 Bordetella parapertussis
ATCACGAACAAAGGTTGATGCAGCGAGAACGAGACAATCCGCTTGATCATGGCAATTACCCTATCAAACCGGCGCGCCGGTTTGAAGTTGACGGTGGATTCGCAGCAGGAACAGATTCCCGTCGGTCACCACCTTTTGCCCCGCCTGAAGGCCGTCGAGCAACCCGATCATGCCCCCATGCTCACCGCTGATTCTTACTTCTATCCGCGAAAATTCACGCGGCGCCATTTGGACAAACACATAGTGCTTGTCCTCGAACAGGAATACCGCCTTTGACGGAACCTGGACCTTCGCAGGCGAAGCACTCTCGAACTCCGCCGTGACATACATTTCCCCCTTGAGCTTGCGGTCACGGTTGTCCACCACGCCTCTCGCCCTTATCGTGCGCGTCGCCGGATCGATGAAATCCGAAATGACCTCGATTTTCGCGCTGAAGATCAGGTCAGGCCACGCGCTGGTCTTCAAGCGCATTGTCTGGCCGCTCTTCAGATAAGGCAGGTCGCGTTCGGTTGCCTCGAGATTGACCCAGAGGCGGGCGGGATCCGTCACAACAAACATCGCCGGCACGCTGGAGAGTTGCAGGTCCGTTCGCAGTTCCTGGCCAGGATTGATGTTCCGCTCAATCACCGTTCCCGCTATAGGGCTCTTGAGCGAAAATGTCTGATTTACCGAGTCGAGCGCGCCTCCGTACAGGCGCACCCGGGAGTTGGCACGCTGCAGTTCATTTTCTGCACGGGAATAATCCGCTTCGGACGCGACGAGGTCTTTCATCGGCGCCACACCGCCCGCTTGCAATTCACGCACGCGCGCGAGATTCTTCTCGGCAAGAGAAAACTCCCCGCCCGCACGTCTTGCGTCGGCCTGCGCCTGCCCGAAGTCGGGCGAAGCCATCGTCGCAAGTGTCTGCCCGGATACGACTGTATCGCCAGGCTTGGCGAGAATTGCGGTCACCCTGCCTGCAAAGGACGGGAACAGGCGCACCGTACGATCCTCGTTCCAGACCATGCGACCGGGAAGCTGGACCACGAGTGGTGCTCCTGCCCGCACCGGCTCGGTGACAAATGCCGCGAGTTGCTGGCTTCCCTCGGGGAATACCAGGCGATCATTTACCAGCGAGGGACGCGGAAGCTCTGCCTTTCCGGCCTTCTCACCACAGCCAGCGACAGCGAGCGCTGCAACAGCGAACATTGTCGCCGCAAGGTACTTCATACGTTCTCCTGTGTGCCTCGGATCGCGGGCGTCAGAAATCGCCAGTCACGGCCCGCCATGCGGCCCAAGCGCGCGCATGCTCCGCTCGTGCATTGACAGACTCGATCTGGATCGCACGAAGCGTGCGGCGTGCGTCCAGCAAATCCATCACACCCATCGCACCGTTGGCGTAGGCAAACTCCGCCGCGCTGGCTGAGCGCATCGCCTCGGCGAGGGTCTGAACGTAGCGTCGCAGGCGATCTGACGCAGCATGCAGGTCTCCCTGCGTGCGCTGCCCCTCGGCCCGAGCCTCCGCCACCAGGCGTGCGAGCGCTTCTTCGGCCGCCGAGTAATCGACCTCGGCGCGTCGTATTTCACCGTCGAAAGCATAGTTGACAAACAGGGGGACGCTTACGAACACCCCGAAGCTGTTACCTGTGCCCAGAGTATTGCTCCCGCTCGACGGATATCGATCGAATTGGGCACCGACGGAGAAATCGCGGGTACGCAGGCTCCTCGCAAGCTCCCGCGCTTTCTGCGCAGAGTCCAGTCGCCGCCTCGCGGCGCGCACATCCGGCCTGCGCTCCAGCGCCTCCGTATCGAGCGGCTGCGCCGCGGCGGCCGGGACATCAGAAAGCGCAGGCCAGGGGTCGCGGGCGCTTATTGTTCCGGTTTCGAGTTCCGAGCCCGTAATCAGCGCCAGCGCAAGCTGCGCCCGCCGGCGCTCAGAGTCGGCAAGACGCGCATCGCTTTCGGCGCGAAGCGCATCAACCCGAATGCGCGACACGTCGGCCGCCGAGATATCGCCGGCCGCAAAGCGCTTTTGCGCTGCTTCGACTGACCGCGTGAAGAGAGCCGCGGTTTCCGCCAGGACTCCGGAGCGGTCCTGCGCAACTGCGAGATCGTAATATGCGAATCTCAAAGCAAGCCGCCTCTGGCGGATAACCTCATCGAGGTCGCCGGCGCTGGCCGATTCAAGAGACTTTGCAAGCTCTATTCGCAACTCTCGCCGATTGCCCCGCTCGAACACCTGGTCCACCCTGACCGACGTATCCACAGTCTTGTCGCGCAACGTACCGCTGCCGATACCTGCACTCGGGTTTATCGAAGACAATCCCAGGGACAGGGTCGGATTCGGGCGCGCTCCCGCCGAAAGAGTGTTCGCCTGTGACGCCTCTACAGCCCGTCGGGCAGCGAGAATGTCGCGGTTGTTTGCAAGCAGCCGCTCTTCCGCCTGCCGAAGCGTAAGCCCCTGGGACGATGTGAATGATTGAGCCTGCGCCGATATCGCGCAGGCTACACTCGCGGCAAATGCCGAGGCGACGAAGAGCTTTTCAAGAAGATTCATGAGCGCGCGGAGACTACAACAACCACCCTTTCAGAAAGCTTTCATACTGACGTGAGAATATTAATTGCAGAAGACGATGCCGAGTTGGCCGACGGACTGACCCAGGCCCTGCGCCAGTCCGGACACGCAGTCGACCGGGTACGCGACGGATTGCTCGCCGACCGCGCGCTCGCGTCGACTCCGTTCGAACTGCTGATACTGGATCTCGGACTGCCCGAACTGGACGGTTTCGAAGTGTTGAAACGCCTCCGCCTGCGCCGCAACGACGTCATGGTTCTAATTCTTACCGCGGAAGATGACGTCGACTCACGGATACGAGGCCTCGATCTCGGGGCGGACGACTTTCTTACCAAACCCTTCGCCTTGGGAGAACTCGAAGCGCGCATTCGGGCGCTCGCCCGGCGCGGACAGGGCGGATCCGCCGCCCGCGCGCAGTGTGGCGCGCTCGTTCTGGACAGCGCGGGGCAACGCATTTACGCAGACAACGAGCCGATCGAACTCACCCGTGCGGAATTCATGGTGCTCGCCACGCTGATCGAACGCTGCGGGAAAGTGGTGTCCAAATCGCAACTGTTCGAGCGGCTCTACGACTGGGAAGCAAACGCAAACCAGAGCGCGGTGGAAGTATACATCAGCCGGGTGCGCAAGAAGATCGAGCCCGCGGGCGCGAGCGTGCGCGTGGTGCGGGGGCTCGGCTATCTCCTGGAACAGGGTCCGAGTGTCACCGAATCCTAGTCTTCGCAACGCACTGGTCAAGCGGCTTGCGATCCCCCTGGTGATGCTGGTTTTGATGGATGGAATCGCGTCCTACAGCGTCGCGCTTCACTTCTCCCGCAAGGTGTACGACAACTGGCTCTATGACTCGGCGCGTGCGCTCGGCGAAAAGGTGAAGATCGCCGACGGGAAGGTGAGTCTCGCGCTTCCGGTCGAAGCCATCGACATCCTCGAATGGGATATTTCGGATCGCACTTTTTTCACCGTCCGCACCGAACACGAGGGAACCCTGCTCGGCAATCGCGCATTCCCGCTTCCCCCGATGCTTCTACCGCCGGACCTGAAGGGAAGTTTTTACGACACCGAGTTCGAAGGGGTGCCGATTCGCGCCGTCGCGATCAGGCTGCCGGCTTCCACCGAAAACATCTCGGTGATCGTGGGCGAAACCCTCATCAAGCGAACCGCGCTCACGCGTGAAATCCTGATTGCGATGATCACCTCCCAGGCGCTGCTTGCGGGCGCGGCCCTGTTCCTGATCTGGTTCGGTATCCGCGGCGGCCTCGAGCCGCTCCAGGCGATCGCACAGCAGATCGGGCGACGCAGTCCGCAGGATCTCAGCCCGCTGGATCATATCGGCCCCACCGAAGTGCAACCGATCACCCGGGCACTCAACAACCTGCTCAAGTCCCTTGCCGGCGTGCAGGCGGGTCAACGGCGATTCATTGCCAATGCCGCGCACCAACTGCGCACGCCGCTCGCCGCCCTGCAGGTTCAGGCCGAACGCGCCCTGCGTGAACCGAACCCCCAGGCGCACGCAGAAGCCCTGCAGCGCGTGGTGTCCGGCACCGGCAGGCTTGCCCACCTTGCGAACCAGCTGCTTGCGCTCGCGCGTGCAGAGCCCGAAAGCGGCCCCCGCGCCCTTGCGCGAACGGACCTCGCCGAGCTTGCGAGCTCGGTTACTGCGGAATGGGTGCCCCGCGCCCTGGAACGAAATATCGACCTCGGATTCTCCGGGCCGGGCATGCCGGTGGAAATCCTCGGGGACACCACGTTGCTGCGCGAACTCGCGCAGAACCTGATCGACAATGCTCTGCGCTATGGCAGCAGCGAAGGCGGATATGTCACCGTCGGCCTGCTCGTGTCCGCCAACACGGCCACGCTCTTTGTCGAAGACGACGGACCGGGCGTGCCTGCACCTTCGCGCGACCTCGTGTTCGAGCGCTTCGTGCGCCTGCCGGGAAGCCCGGGGGACGGCTGCGGGCTCGGCCTGGCGATCGTGCAGGAAATTTCCCGTCAGCATGGCGCTCGTGCCGTGCTGCTCGAAGGCACCGGCGGCCGCGGAACCCGCGTATCGGTGAGTTTTCCCCTCGCAACGACAACTGTCGCATCCGGAAAAATCACGGCATGATCGTCCTCGGCATCGAATCCTCCTGTGACGAAACGGGCCTCGCGGTCTACGACAGCGACCGCGGCCTGCTCGCCCACGCGCTTCATTCGCAGATTTCGCTGCACGACGAATACG
>CAMBSA010000227.1 GCA_945869935.1 Bordetella parapertussis
CCAACCGCGTAGAACGCGATATAGCCGAGATCCAGCAGCCCGGCGAACCCGACCACGATGTTCAGCCCGAGCGAGAGCATGACGAAGAGCAAGGCGAAGTTGGTTATCCGCACCCAGGCGGTACCCACCTGCGCCAGCGCGAAGGGCAACGCAATCAGCGCGATAGCGATCAGCGCCACGCCCGCCCATTTCGCCTTCGGGTGCGTCATCAACGCTGTCAAGCCCGGTCCCCCACCCGCTCCCCGAGGAGTCCGGACGGCCGGAACACCAGCACCAGGATCAGCACGATGAAGGCGAACACGTCCTGGTAATTGGACCCGAACATGTTGTCGGTGAAATCGCCGATGTAACCCGCGCCGAGCGCCTCGACCAGACCCAGCAGAACACCGCCGAGCATCGCACCGGGCAGGTTGCCGATTCCGCCGAGAACCGCGGCGCAGAACGCCTTGAGTCCGAGTTGCGAACCCATGGTGTAGTGCGCGATGCCGTAGTAGCTCGCCACCATCACGCCCGCCACCGCGGCAAGCCCCGCGCCGACGACAAAGGTGAAGGAGATGATCCGGTTCGGATCCACGCCCATCAGTCCCGCCACCGCCGGGTTCTGCGCGGTGGCGCGCATCGCGGTGCCGAGCCGCGTGCGATACACCATGAACGCGAGCCCCGCCATCATCGCGACCGAAATCGTGATGATCGCGATCTGGACGCTGGAGATCGTGGCGCCGCCGATGTGAAACAGCTCTGCCTTGATGATCTGCGGAAACGCGAGCGGATTGCGCGACCAGATCATCATCGCCACATGCTGCAGCACGATGGACACGCCGATTGCCGTGATGAGCGGCGCAAGGCGCGGCGCGCCACGCAGCGGGCGGTAGGCAATCCGCTCCATCGCATAGCCGAGCAGCATGCACGCCGGCACGGCACAGACCCCGGCAATCGACACGATGAGAAGCGGATGCAGGCCCGACGGCGCGAGCGCGCTGATCACCGAGAAAGCCACCATCGCACCCACCATCACCACTTCGCCGTGGGCGAAGTTGATCAACTGAATGATCCCGTAGACCATCGTGTAGCCCAGCGCGACGACGGCGTAGACCGCGCCAAGCGTAAGCCCGTTGATGATCTGCTGGATGAAGATGTCCATCGTTCCGGAGACTAACTTATCCCGACGTGGCGTTGCTAAGCGTGAAAAAGAAAACGGCACCTTGCGGTGCCGTTTTCCCCGGAAGAAGAATTACTTCTTCGCAGCGTCAGCCTTGGGGGCCTCTGCCTTCGGCGCTTCCGCCGCTTTCGCCGGTTCCGCTGCGGGCGCAGCGGCCGGTGCCGCAGCCGGGGCAGGCTCGGATGCCTTCACGAAGTCGTCGAAGGAAATCGTCAGGCCGCCCTTGATGATCGCGATCGGCGCGAGCTTGCCTTCCTTCATCGTGAAGATGGTCATCTCGGCGTCCTTGCGATCGCCCTTGTCGTCGAAGGAGATCTTGCCGCTCGCGCCGGTGTACTCGATCTTCTGCAACTCGGGCAGGTACTTCGCCGGATCGGGCGAGTTGGCCTTTTTCATCGCCTCGATCAGAAGCCTCGTGCCGTCGTAAGTGAAGGGCGAGTAGAGGATCGGATCGACGTTGAACTTCTTCTTGTAGGCCTCGAGGAACTTCTTGTCCGCGGCCTGGGGCGGGATACCCGCCTGCGAGCAGAGCAGACCGTCGGCGGCATCGCCTGCCAATTCCTTCATCTTGTCGGTGCACGCTCCGTCGCCAAAGGTGAATACTGCCTTGATCGCGAGTTCGCGCGCCTGCTTGAGCATCGGACCGCCGGTGGCGTCCATGCCGCCGTAGAACACCGCGTCGGGACGGCGGCCCTTCAACTTGGTGAGCACTGCTTTCCAGTCGCTCGTCTTGTCGGTGCCCTTCTCGCGCGGCAGAACCTTCACGCCCGCAGCCTTGAGGGTTTTCTCGACTTCGTTCGCCAGCCCCTCGCCGTACGCGGTCGCGTCATCGACGATCGCGACGAGCTTCGGCTTGTTGTTCGCGACGAGATAGTTCGCGATCGCCGGGCCCTGCTGATCGTCGCGTCCGACGGTGCGGAACACGCCCTTGAGTCCCTGCTCGGTGAGCAGCGGGTTGGTCGCGCTGCCCGAGATCATCGGGATGTTCGCGCCGCTGTAGATTGTCGAGGCAGGGATCGACGTGCCCGAATTCAGGTGACCGACCACGCCGGCCACCTTGGCGTCGACCAGCTTCTGGGCAACCGTCGTGCCGACTTTCGGATCGCCCTGGTCGTCTTCGGCCACCAGCACAAATTTCGCCTGCTTGCCCTCGATCTGGATGTTGGCCGCGTTGGCCTCGTCGATCGCCAGGCGCGCGCCGTTCTCGTTGTCCTTGCCCAGATGCGCGATACCGCCGGTGAGGGGGGCGACATGGCCGATCTTTATTTCGATCGACGGCGGCGGAGGCGGCGCGGCCGGTGGTTGGGGTTTGGGTTCTTCGCCACAGCCGACAACGCCAAGCGTTGCGAGGGCAGCGAGCGTGTAGATCGATACGCGCGTCTTGTTCATGGAAGTGCCTCCGGAAAATAGCGATCGATTATGCGCACCCCCACCCCTGATGTCAATGCAGAAATTCCGGAAAACCTTGCAAAGTCCGGGACTTGCGACTGCTTCTCAACCTGCGGGGTACAAACAACAACGCCGGCACAAGGCCGGCGTTGTTGATGGCATCCGATCGATGATTACTTTTGCGACAGCACCCATTTCACCAGGATCTGCGCGTCCTTCTCGCTCACGGCAGGGTTCGGCGGCATCGGAATCTGCCCCCACGCACCCACGCCACCTTCGCGGACCTTTTTGATCAGTTTCGCCTCCGCGCCCTTGTCACTGCGGTACTTTGCAGCGATGTCCTTGAAGGACGGGCCCACCACCTTGGTGGCGACCTGATGGCAGGACAGGCAGGCCTTTTCCTGGGCGAGCTTGGCGGCGTCCTGCGCCTGGACGCCGGCGGTGAATCCTAGTGCGGCGACGGCCGAGGCGATGATCAGCTTCTTCATCGTATCTCCTTGAGATAGTTGGGAAATTAAGTAAATTCGAGTGCCGCGATGCTACGCGCTTTCGGAAGACTTGAGTATCGTCAATCGCAGTTCATCCATCGATGCGATCGGTGCAAGACAACTAACGCCCTCGCACACCCATGCGTTGACCTCGGGACGAACCGGCTTGTCGAGTACATCGGGCAGGCCCTTCGCGTCGTCGGGGACAGCCAGCACGATCGTCGCACCGAGATAGCGCTGCGCAAGATCCCGCTGCCATTCGACAAGCGCGGCACGCGCACCGCGCAGCACGACAACGCGCGTCGGATCGAGGTGTTCTTCCACCGCCATCAGCAGCGACGCATGCGCGCCCGCGTGCTGCTCGATCACCGGCCAGAGGCAGCGCAGCGCGTGTTCGGCGGCGAGCGTGTAACGCGTGTCGCCCGTGATATGCCCGAGACGCACCAGTGACAGCGCGCCCCAGCCGTTGCCGGAGGGCTTGTCGTTGTCCGGGCTCGGCCGGATGCGCGTGAACAGGCGCTCGTGGTCGTGGCTGGTGAAATAGAACGCGCCCGATTCCTGATCCTGAAAGCGCGCGAGCATCGAATCCGCAAGCTGCACCGCAAAGGCGAGCACCCCGGTATCGAATTCCGCCTGCAGCAGTTCGATCGCCGCGTGCAGCAGGTAGGCGTGATCGTCGAGATAGGCGTTCAGAGTCGCGCGGCCGTCCTTGTAACTCGCAAGGAGCTTGCCGTCGCGCCACATGGCCGTGCGGATGAAATCCAGCGCGCGCCGCGCCGAGGTCACCCACTCCGGGCGTCCGAACACGCTGCCCGCACGTGCCATTCCGGCGATCGCAAGGCCGTTCCAGCTCGCAAGGATTTTCTCGTCGCGGCCCGGGCGCACGCGCTTCTCGCGCGCGGCGAAAAGCTTCGCCCGTGCCGAAGCAAGCAGGCTCTGGCACTCCGCAACCGGTTTGCCAATGCGCTTGGCGACATCGCCCAGGCTTTGCATCACGTTCAGATGCCAGTGCCGCCCTTCGAAGTTCGCCGGCGCATCCAGCCCGAAATGGGGCGCGGCAACCGCGTGCTCGTCGGCCGACAACAGCGATTTCACCTGTTCGCGCGTCCAGACGTAGAACGTGCCTTCCTCGCCTTCGGAGTCCGCATCGATTGACGCGTAGTAACCGCCTTCGGGTGAGGTCATCTCGCGCAGAATCCAGCCGGCGGTTTCCTCGACGACCTTTGCGAGCAAGGGCTCTTTCGTAAGCGCCCAGGTGTCCGCGTAAAGCCGCAGCAGCTGGCCGTTGTCGTAGAGCATTTTCTCGAAATGCGGGATGGTCCAGTTCGCATCCACGCTGTAGCGCGCAAAGCCGCCGCCGAGCTGATCGAAGATTCCGCCCAGAGCCATGCGCTCGAGCGTGTGCCGCACGATATGCAGCGAGTCCGCATCGCCTGCGGTCCTGCTGCGGCCCGCGGCGCGGCGCAGCGTGAACTCGTACTCCACCGGGTGGGGAAACTTCGGCGCCCCTCCCATTCCGCCCGCCCGGGCATCAAAGCCTTCCTTCATTCCTGCAAGAAACGCTTCTGCAGGCGCAAGCCCGAGGCGATCCGCGGGGACCGGATCGGTGAGCATGCTCTTGAACGCGGAGCTGATCGACTCGCTGTGCTGGCGCAACTCCGCACGATGCTCAACGAAGGCTCCGGCAACGCGCTGGCACACATCG
>CAMBSA010000228.1 GCA_945869935.1 Bordetella parapertussis
TGCCGCAGTCGTCATGAGCATCGCGCTTGCGTGGCTCACCTACCGGCTCGTCGAAAAGCCCATTCGCGCGAGCAGGGTTTTCGCTGTTCCGGCGACCCTGGTTGCGGCCATGGCGATCCTCGGCGGCGCCGGCTACGGCGTATTCCGGGGGGACGGCAAGCCCGAGCGCGTCCAGGAATTTGCCCAAAGTTACATGGCCTTCCAGTGGCCGCAAAGCAACAACTACAACCCCGCCTGCATCAATGACCTGCTGCGCAACACCAACGTCAACTATTGCCTGCGCGCCAGGCCCGACGCGCCCGCCAGTGCGGCGATTCTCGGTGACAGCCACGCCAACATGTATTACATCGGTCTGAGCGAACGATTGCAGAAGGCGGGTCAAAACCTCTCCAACTTTGGCAAGGGCGGTTGCGTGCCCTTCTACGGAATCACCGGCCAGGGCGGCGCCAGGGGTGGCGGACCGGGGCCGCAGTGCGAACCGATCATGAATGATGTGGTCAATCTCGTGCTGGGCGACCGGTCGATTGCAAAAGTCATACTTACCAGCCGCGATCCGTTCGACGGCGAGCAGATGTCGATGGAGGACATGGAGAGGACCTATTTGAGCATCAGGGACGGAACAGTCCCGGAGAGGAAGAACTTCGTGCACCTCTACGTCCCGGCAATGCGCGACACGGTGCGCAAATTCCTCGGTGCTGGCAAGGAGGTGATTTTTCTTCTCGATATCCCCCTGCTCGACTTCGATCCCCAGACATGCACCAGAACCCGCCCCCTGGTGCTGGCACGCACCGAAATCAGGCCCGTCTGCGCGATGCCGAGGGCGCAGGTGGACGCCAAGAACCGCTACTACCGGGAAACAATTCGGTGGGCCTTGAGGGATCTTCCCAACGTGAAAATCCTCAATCCCGCCGATGTTCTGTGCGACGACCAGTGGTGCTGGGCGATGAAGGACGGCAGGATGCTCTACCGCGACAGGGAACACTACTCAGAATACGGTTCCCGCTACGTCGCGGACCGGATGAACTTCGATTGACGGTGTCTCAGGCCGCGTAAACGTCAAAGGCAGTTCGTCCGGTAGACAGGCCGGCGTGAAATTCGGTCCCGCGCCGGACGAAGTTGGTCAGCAAGGAACGCCTGAATCGGTCGCTGCGGTTCGGCGAGGACGAATGAATCAGGTCGCCATGCATGAAAAGAACCGAGCCGGGCGCCAGCCCATGGGTCACTGGCCGCAGCCCTTCCGGCGGCACGGCATAGGTAAACCGCTCCAGCACGCCGCTGTCGGTCGCGCTGTTGCGACCTGCGGGAGACAGCGACCGCAACAGTGATTTCACGATGTCGGGCGACTGGGAAAGCAAATACAGCCAGTCGCGCCGCGTTTCCACCAGGCCGCCCGCGTGAGAGCCAGGATAGACGGCGACGCCGCCGTTTTCCTGGTCCACCGGCTCAAGCGCGATCCAGGCGGCGATGATCCCGTCCCGCGGGTTTGCGCGGTTGTAGAAGTTGTCTTGGTGCGGGGAAAACCCCTTGGCACCCGGGGCACCGAACATGAGCTGCGACTGGATCAGGTCCACCTTGCCACCGAGCAGCAGCTCGACGACGCGAACGAGCCCGGCGCTGCGCACAATGTGCCGGATCTCCGGATACGTCAGATGCGCCATCAGCAGCGTGGCGAACGGACTCTTGCCTTCGCTCCGGCGCTCGTCACCGATCCTCGTCCACGCGCGGAGCATTGACTGCAGTTCGTCCGGACCAAAAACGCCCGCGACTACCGCATATCCCGTTGTCCGGTATTCCTCGGAAATGCTCGCTTGCGCGGCGCCGCTGCTGAACAACTTGGCTGCTTCCATGGTCATGGATGGAATATTTCTCTCCGGCACCGCGCATTTGTCGGCGATCAATGCCGCCTAGTTCGCCTGCTGCGACGCGGCGAAGTCGCGTATTATCTGCCTTGGTTCGCAAGAGTACATAAGCCGACTGCAAATTATAGAGGACGGACTCCGGAGCGCGGTGACCGGATCGTACTCGCCGCGGATTCTCATGGGGAGAACATGAACGCGAAAGATATGGGTTTCGATGGATATGAGGTTCAACTCGTGGACGCAGACGGGCGCTATGAATTCCGCATCCCCGCTCTGGGGATTGTCGGCTCGGGACCCGACGTCCAGAGCGCGTTCGATGACCTGGAAGCGAGGAAGAAGAGCTTTCGGGAGATTGTGCGCACCGTCGGCATGCCGCCGCATGCGGAGGCCCGGATGGTCGCCGCCCCCGCCTCGAATTACCGGCCTCGATCCGTGGTGGGAGAACTGGCAGTGTTCGTCCTGAAGCTGGCGATCTTTTTTTTCTTGCTTTGGGGCATGGCCCCCTACGCCATCAAGTCGATTCGTTCGCTCGAGGGCGACGCCATCGGGCTGCTGATCGGCATTCGACCGATCGACACGGTGGTCACCATTGGAAACATCATCAGGGAGACGCCGGAGCAGCGCATGGCGTCATTCCAGAGCAGCCTTGCCTTGATCCATCAGGCGGTGATGGTTCCGTTGACGACAGGTGTCGTAGGCATCCCGCGAGCCCCCGCCCCCGCGAGCGATGGCAAGAAGAAGGCAGGGCCGCAGAATTAATTCGAGCATCACCTTGTTGTTGCCGACGCTGAACGAGATCGACGGCCTGCGCGCGACGGTGCACGCGCTGGATCGTTCGCTGTTCGAGGAGATCGTCATGATCGATGGCGGCTCTACCGACGGTTCCGTCGAGTATGCGCGCGAACATGGGATACGCGTCCTGCGGCAATCGCAGCCGGGACTGGCCGCGGCCGTCATGGAAGGCATTGCCGCGGCACGCAGCGAATACGTCATTGAATTCAGTCCCGACGGCAATTGCCTGGTCGAAGATCTTCCCCGCCTGGTGGCGAAAATGCGCGAGGGCTACGATCTGGTCGTGGTGTCGAGGTACCTGCCGCCCGCGAAGTCGTATGACGACACCCCCGTCACCGCGTTCGGCAACTGGATGTTCTCGAAGGCTGTCGGAATCCTGGTGGGCGGCCATCCGGTGACGGACACGCTGAATATGTTCCGCGGCTTCAGGAAGGACCTGACCGCGTCCCCGCATTTCCGCAGCTACCTGCGCGGGCCGGTCCTCGAGCCGCTGGTCACGGTGTGGGCGATCGTCACCAACCGGACCTACGTGGAAATCCCCGGCGACGAACCCAAGCGCATCGGCGGCCAGAAGAAGATGCGGATTTTCTACAACGGCTTCTGCATCCTGTGGATGATCGTGAGCCTGTCGGTCTACAAGCTGCGGCGGCGGCTGGCCGGCACCTCGGACACGGCGTTCGAATCGGGACCGGTAAAGTAGCCGTAGCCGCTCCAAGCGCTTCGCATTCGCCCATTACCGACCCGAAGAAACTCCTGTTTGTCCCGCCCGAGGAGATCGAGCAAAAGCTCGGTCAACTCGACGAGGGCATGTCCGTCACCCACGGTTCGTACAAGGTGCTGACGCCGGTTTCCGTCGCGGACATGGACTGGAACCACATGGATCCGCATCACCGCGAACACGTGCACCGCACCTACGGCAAGTCGCTGCGCATCTGCACCGGCGCGGACTTCCAGATGTCGCTCACCAAGTACGGCCGCTGGCCGCTGCTGCTTCCGGTCACCGACGTGCGGGTCGCGCCGGGATTGTTCTACCAGTGCGTATCGGTATTCAGCCTGGTCACCCTGTTGTCAGTGATCCGCTCGGTCGAAACCAGGGAAGGCACCGCGCACTCGATCGACTGGTATATCGTTTCCAAATCGATCTGGAAGTTCCTGCACCCCTGGCTGAACCGCCGCCTGGAGCAGCTTAACCGGGTGCAGAACGCCGAGGACGATCCGGTGCGCCTGCGCCGCCTCGAGCTGCGCAACAGGGGATTCAGTTTCAAGTCGTACAATCCGGACTTCCTGGTATCCAGCTCGTTGCTGCGCAACACGATGCCGCCGAAACTCGAACGGCAATCGGTCGTCGCCCTCGATGCGCCAGGCGCTTCGGACGCACCGCGCAAGGTCGCCGTAGAACGCCTGGATTTCCTGTACCTGCGCGAAGGCGGCGACACGATCAGGATCTGGCCGGCGGTTTGCCCGCACGAAGGCGGCCCGCTCGAGCAGGCCACCGCGCGCACAAGCGACGGCCGCCTCAAATGCCCCTGGCACGGGCTGGAATTTCCCTGCGTCGAACTGACGCGCGAGCATCCCGAAGGGCTTTGCCAGGGCGCCAAGCTCCGCTTTGAAAAGGACAGCCTGGTGATCTCACCGGCCGGCTAGCGATCGCCAACTACCTCTACAAGGCGGCGATCTTCGCGGTCGGGATCGCGCTCCTCGTCCTCGCGTTCCGCCGCTTCGACCTCGCGGAACTCGGCCTGCTGCTGGAGCAGGCCAGCATCGGGCCGCTCCTTCTCGCCTGCCTGATGTTCCTGCTGTCGTTCGCGCTGCGCTCGCTGCGGTGGCGCCTGATGCTGCAGGCGGCGCACCCGGTCTCCGTGCCGACGGCGTTCTGGGCGACGATGGTGGGTTACCTCGGAAACTGCTACCTCCCGGCACGCGCGGGAGAACTGCTTCGCACATTCCAGCTCGGACGCCACGCCCGCATGAGCCGCGCGTTCATCCTCGGCACCGTCGCCGCCGAACGCGTCATGGACGGCGTCGTGCTCGTCCTGCTCACGGGATGGAGCCTCACCCGGCTCGAGG
>CAMBSA010000229.1 GCA_945869935.1 Bordetella parapertussis
TCGGTGCCGCCGCCGGGTGCAAAGGGCACGACCATGCGGATCGAGCGGGTAGGGTAGTCCTGCGCGAACGCAGTGCCGGAAACCAGCGGGGCGGCAAGCAGCGTTGTAAGTACTGCGGAAGTCAGCGTGCGTTTCATGTTTCCTCCTTGTTGCGTTACGGCCGCCGTGGTGTCCCGGAGGTCCGTGTGCGTGTCAACTACGGTACTGCAAACCCGTTCAGGCAACCTTGCGTTGTTCTACAGCCGCGTTGAAGCGCGGCAATACATCCTCGGCGAACATCCGTATTGATCGTGTCGCCGCCTCCGCCGGCATTGCGCCGAAATTCTGCAAAAGCACGAAGTGGCGGATGCCGACCTTGTAAAGATCGAGCATCTTGCCGACCACCGTGTCGACCGAGCCGAACAGCGCCAGCCCGCCGCTCATGACTTTTTCGTAGGTCTGGTGCTTGGCGCGCTGGCGGGTGGCGAGGTAGATCTGGAACGCCGGTTCGGCATGGACCCGGGCTTCCGCATCGGTCGATGCGACATGCGCATGGAAGGCGGCCATCGCGTCGCCGCCGTCGAGACGATCACCGCCGGCTGCGACGTGCTCCTCGTAGCCGCGGCGGAAGTTCGTGAGGACTTCGCCCACCTGCGCCACGCGTTCGAGCTGGCTGTAGGGCACCATGACCATGTTGTTGCCCTGACGGCCGACGTGGAAGGACACCTCGGGCGCGCTCACCGCGACGTACATCGGAAGCCCGTTGGCCTGCACCGGTTTCACGCAGAGCTGCACGTCCTTGACTGTGTGGAACTTCGCATCGAAGCTGAATTTCTCGCCGGTCAGCGCGCGTTTGAGGATGGCCATCGCCTCGTCATAGCGCTCGCGTTTCTCCGCCGGGTTGACGCCGTAGCCGTCGAACTCGTGCTTGAGGTAACCCGAGCCGACACCCAGGGTCACGCGGCCTTTGGAGAGCATGTCGAGCATCGCATAGCTCTCGGCGACATCCAGCGGATTGTGGAAAGTGAGCACCGAAATGGCGGGTCCGAGGCGGATGTGTTTGGTAAGCGCCGCAAGGTGGCTGAGCATTACCGTCGGGTTCGGGATCGCGCCGTAATGGCTGAAGTGGTGCTCGGCGACGAAGTAGCTGTCGTAGCCGAGTGAGTCCGCGAGCACGCATTGTTCGATCGTCTCGTCATAGAAGCGGTTGAGCGTGCGCTCGCGTTCGGGGTAATGGTCCTGCACGGAGAAGATCGAGAGACGGATCGGGCCGGGCGTGCTGCCAGCGCGGGCGGGGGCGGCTTGAGTCATGGTGCGTCCTGTGTGAATGCGTGAAAGAAGTCAGGCAATAGAAGTCGGGTAGGGACTGGTCTCGGCGGTCGCGATCAGCGCCCGTGCCAGCCGTTCGGTGAGTTCGGTGCGAATGCCGCGAGCGCCGGAATCGTCCCAGAGATTGACCAGTTCATGCGGGTCGTTCTCCAGGTCGTAGAGTTCGCCCCAGGCAGTTTCGTCGTACATCGAAAGCCGGTGGGAGTTCGTAACAAGGGTGCGCAGTCGCACGCGGGTCTGGAAGCCGAAGTAGAGCCGTTGCCTGTCGTCTTCCACAAGCAAAGCATCGCGCACTGTTTTCGATGAATCGGCGATGACCGGCAGCATCGACTTGCCCTGCATGCCGTTGAACGCGGGCACGCCGGCGCGCTCGAGCACGGTCGGGGCGATGTCGATGCTCTGCAGCAGGGCGCCGGTCGCGGCCCCTCCGGTAGCTGCGGGATCGCGCCAGATGAACGGGATGCGGATCAGGCCCTGGTAATGCATCGGGCCCTTGAGCAGCATCTGGTGATCGCCCATGAAGTCGCCGTGGTCGGAGGTGAAGATCACCACCGTGTCCTTCGCGAGGCCGGACGCGTCAAGCTCGGCAAGCAGCCGGCCGACACCGTCGTCGATCATGCTGATCGCGCAGTAGTTGAGGGATATCGCCTCGCGCGCCTCGCGTTCGCTGCAGGCGAACGGCGCCTGGCCGGTTTTTACCGCTTTCCCCGCATCGCGCGTTTCCCGGGCGTTGAGAAGGTGGGCGGGCGTGTTGCGGTGTTCTGCCCGATAGGAGTGAGGGAGTTCCACATCATCGGGCGAGTACATTCCCCAGTACTTTCCCGGGGGCGAATACGGATGGTGCGGATCGGGGTAGGAACACTGGATGAAAAACGGCTTGCCCTGACGCTTGCTCTCGCGCATCTCGGCGATGGTGCGATCGGTGATCCAGCTCGTCGGGTAAAGCTCCTCGGGCACGCGGGTGCGCCAGGCCTGCCCGAGTTTCGCAAGCTCGATCTCCGGCGCAGGGATGGCGTTCTCCGGGCCGATCAGCCGGTCGGCATCCGGGGTCTGCGTGCGAATCCAGCGCCGCCAGTGCCCGAACTGCGAGTCGCTGTGCATGATGGACAGGTCGGCGCGTTCGAAACCGTAATAGGGGTAGACGAGATCGTGCTGCGGGTTCTCTTCCCAGAGGTTCTCCATCTCCTGTCCGTGGGGACCGCCATCGCTCCGGCGCGCTTCGTGCGGCAGGCGCTCGCCGGGCGCAGGGTATTGCGCCGGGTGGTTGTGGATGCACTGCAGGTGCGACTTGCCAACCAGCGTGGTGCGGTAACCGGCAAGCCGCAGTTGATCGATGAAGGTGGTTTCGGTCAGGTCGAGCTCGATGCCGTTGTGCCGGACGCGGTGCTGCGAAGGCATGCGGCCTGTGACGATCGAGGCACGGTTCGGGCTGCACACCGGATTGGCCACATGGAAGCGTTCGGCGCGAAGTCCCGCGGCGGCAAGCGCATCGATGTTCGGCGTGCGGACCACCTTGTTGCCGTAGCTGCCGAGATGGTCCGCCCGGTGCTGGTCGGTGATGATGAAAAGAAAGTTGGGCTGCACGCTCATTGAGGCTTCAGACCGATTGCCCGGGCGAGAGCACCGATTTTCTTGTGGTCGGCCACGACCAGCGCCGAGAGTTCGGCCGGTGTGCTTGGCGTCGGCTCCAGGCCGATCGCGCCGAACTTCTGGGTGACTTCCGGAATGGACAGCACCGCCCGGAAATCCGCGTTCAGTCGAGACACAATGTCGGCGGACGTGCCCTTCGGCGCGAAGATCGCGAACCAGCCGCTGTATTCGTAACCCGGCAGCACGCTGCCTATGGTCGGCACGCCGGCATAGCCTTCCTGCGGACCGGTACTCGACACGCCGAAGGCATTGATCCGGCCTTCCTTCACATGCCGCGCCGCGGTGCCTGGCGCAATGAACATGGCCTGCACATGCCCGCCGAGCAGGTCGGCGAAGCCCTGGGGCCCGGATTTGTAGGGCACGTGGTTGAGCTTGATGCCGGCGGCCAGGTTGAGCATTTCCATCGCGAGGTGGTGATCCGAGCCGTCGCCACCGGAGGCGTACTGGATCGTGCCGGGCGCGGCCTTTGCCGCAGCGATGAATTCGCGCAGGTTGGTCGCCTTGAACGTCGGGTGGGTGACCAGCACCAGCGAGATCCGCCCGATCATCGTGACCGGCGCGAAATCCGAGAGCGGGTCGTACGGCATGGCTTTCACCAGGTGTGGCGCGGTGGTGAAAGCGGTGCTGAAGGTAAAGGCGAGCGTGTGGCCGTCGGGCTGAGCTCGGGCGACAGCCCCGGTGCCGATGATGCCGTTACTGCCCGGCCGGTTCTCGATGACAAGGCGTTGTCCGAGGCGTTGCGAAAGCGGCTCGGCGAACACCCGCGCCGCGCTGTCGATCGCACCGCCGGCCGCGGTGGGTGCGATCAGGGTGACCGGTCGCGTCGGGAAATCAGCAGCGGTTGCGACCGCCGCGAAGCTGACAAGGGTCGCAGCAAGAACGCGCGTGGCGTTGGTCAGCCTGTGGTGACGGGGCATGGGTGTGCTTTCGGATCGGGCGGGTTTCAATGCGGTGGTAATCAGTCGAGCTTCGCGCCAGAGATTTTCACGGTTCGGGCGTAATTCTGAAGTTCGTTTCTCATCAGTTCGGCGTACTGGTCCGGACCGCGCGGCACGACCTCCTGGCCAAGCGCCACCATGCGCGCGGTGGCGTCGGGGGAGTTGATGGCCGCCATGATCTCGTTGGCGAGTTTCTGCACCAAGTCGCGCGCCGCGCCCGCAGGCAGCAACAGGCCGACCGAGGCGCCGACCTCGATGTCGGGCACGCCCGATTCGGCGAGTGTCGGAATCTCCGGCATCACCGGGGAGCGTTTGAGCGAAGCCACCGCGAGAACACGCGCCTTGCCCGCGCGCACCACCGGCATGCCGGTGAGTGGCGATGTGCACATCAGGGTCACATCGCCCGCAGCGAGCGCGGGGATGGACTGCGCGACGCCCTTGTAGGGCACATGGGTCATGTCGGTGCCCGTTCCGTTGGCGAACAGCGCCATGCAGAGATGGTGCGGCGTTCCGTTGCCCGAGGTGCCGTAGTTCAGGCCGGGCTTTGCCTTCGCCAACGCAATCAGTTCCTTCACGGATTGCACGCCGAGCGAGGTCTGCGCGAACAGGAAAAACGGCGAGTAGATCGCCTGCGCCACCGGTGTGAAATCGCGAAGCGGGCTGTAGGGCAGCTTCGGGTTGAGCGCCGGATTGATCGCGAGATGCCCGGTATCGGCAAGAAAGAGCGTATTGCCGTCGGGCGCGGCTTTCATCACGAATTCCGCGGCAATGATGCCGCTCGCACCCGGCTTGTTGTCGACGATCACCGGCTGGCCCAT
>CAMBSA010000230.1 GCA_945869935.1 Bordetella parapertussis
GCCGCGCGACGTCGTGATGAAGCTCAACACCGAACTCAACCGCATCCTGCAGATGCCGGATGTGCGCGAACGCCTGATCTCGCAGGGCCTGATCCCGATCGGCGGCACACCCGAGCAACTCGCCTCACGGATGAAGGCCGACTACGAGAAGTGGGGAGCCGTCGTCCGCAAGATCGGACTCAAGGCGGAATAGTCGCGCGATCACGGCCCCCCGCGGGGGCCGTGATCCGGAATTACTCGAGCTACTTGAGCTTCGAGAACGTGGTCGGGCTCAGGATCTCGTTCTTCAGGTGCGCGACCAGCGGACCGCTTTTCTCGGTCTCGGCGCGCTTGGTAAGCCACTCCGGATCGGCGGCAAAGGTGTTCCAGATCCGCTCGCGCTCGGCAAGACTTTCCCAGGCGAGCATGTAATAGAGGATCTGGTTCGACTCGCCGATCACGGTTGTCCAGAAACCGACGGTGCGGATGTCGTAGCGCTCCCAGATCTTCAGCGTGATGTTCTCGAAGCGCGCGAGCAGCTCGGGCATGCGACCGGGGACGGCGTGGTAGGTGCGAAGTTCGTAGAGCATGGTCGGTTCCTCTCCTGTTGTGGTGGATTCAGCCCGCGGGCTGTTTCAGCTTGAGCAGCTTGAGCGCATTGCCGAAGTAGATCTTGCGCTTGTCGTCTTCCGACAGGTTCAGGTCCTCCACCGAGCGCATGCCTTCGCGGATGAACATCGGCCCGCCCTCGGGATCAAAGGGGCAGTCGCTCGCGAACACCACCCGGTCGGCGCCGAAGAAATCCAGCCCGCAGCGCAGCGCCGATGACGAGCCGCCAAGCACCGTGTCGCCGTAGAACATCTTGAAGTATTCGATCGGCGTCTTCGACATGCGCTTGAGGATCGCGCCGTAGTCTTCGTCCGCGGTGCGCGAGCCGAGCTGCGCCCAGAGCGTCTCGGCGCGGCCGGCGAAGTAGGGCAGCATCCCGCCGCAGTGATGGGTGATGATGCGCATCGTCGGCAGCTTGTCGAACAGGCCCGAGAACACGATGCGCGACATCGCCACGCTGGTCTCGAACGGCCAGCCGAGCACCTGCCAGATCTCGTACTTGGACTTGGTCTCGTTCACATAGTCGGTGCGCGTCGCGGGACGTGCCGGGTGCATCCAGATCGGCATGTCATGGTGTTGGGTGATGCGCTCGAACACCGGGAAGAACTCGTCCTCGTCCAGCGGGCGCCCCGCGACGTTGGTGCATATCTGGATGCCGCGCGCGCCGAGCGTGCCGATCGCACGATCCATCTCCTCGAGCGCCGCCGGCACGTTGTTCATCGGCAATGAAGCGATGAACGCCGGAAACTGCTCCGGCCAGCGGCGGCACATCCCGGCCATGCCGTCATTGGCAATCCGCGCAAGCTCCGGCGACACATCGGGGCCGCCGAGCAGCTCGGGGCTGGGCAGGCCGAGCGTGAGCACCTGCTGCACCTCGGGAAATTTTTCCTTCAGCATCGCGACACGGGCTTCGATATCCCAGAGCATGCGCAGGCCGCTCATGCGCTTGACGATGCCCGGATCCTTCGAGAGCTGCTTCATCTTCTCCAGGTAGGCCATCGGGATGACGTGGTTGTAGATGTCGATCTTCACTCGTGCGCTCCCTGCGATTGCGATGCCGGGTACGTCCGACGGCCTAATGCCGCTACGATACGTCCGGGGGCGCAAGCCTCTCACCGCGGACGCCGCGGTGTCAACGCCGAATGCATACGGACATCTTCACGCCATGACCCTGCACACCTCAGTCATCATCGCCGGCGGCGGCCCCGCCGGCCTGATCCTCGCGATCGAGCTCGGCCGCCGCGGCGTGCCCGCCATCCTGCTCGAGGACGACCCCGGGCCACTCGATTTCCCGAAGGCGAACGCGACCACCTCGCGCACCATGGAGCACTACCGCCGGCTCGGCTTCGCCCCCGAAGTCCGCGCGCTCGGCCTGCCGCAGGATTATCCGCAGGACATTGCCTACTTCACCCGCTATTCGAAACACGAGCTCGCCCGCGTGCGCTGGCCCTCGCGCGGCGAGGCCGCCGCCCAGCGCGAGGACGCGTACTCGCGCTGGCCGACGCCCGAGCCGCTGCACCGCACCCAGCAGATGTACATCGAGCAGGTGCTCAAGCGCCACGCCGAGCGCAATCCGTCGATCACGATGCGCTTTGGCTGGAAGCTGGTGTCGCTGCAAAGCACGGGCGACGGCGTGAGCGCGGTCGCGGAGGAAGTCGCCACCGGCAAGCGCGAAACCCTGCAGGCGGACTATCTCGCCGGTTGCGACGGACCACGTTCCGTGGCGCGCGAATCGCTCGGCATCCGGCTGGGCGGCTTCTCCGACGGCGACCGCGACTTCATGGGCGGACGCATGCTCGCGGTGTACTACCGCGCGCCTGATTTCTACCGCGAGATGCAGGCGCCGCGCGCCTGGCAGTACTGGGCGATGAGCCGCGGCTGTCGCGGATTGCTGATGGCGATCGACGGCGAGCGCTTCGTCTACCACGCGCAGCTGCCCGAAGGCGTGACGGGATCCGACGCGCTCGGCCTGGAATGGCTGTTCCGGTCCTTCGGCCGCGAATTCCCGCTTGAGCTCTACGGCACGGCGGAATGGACCGCGGGCTTCGCGCTCGTCGCCGACCGCTACACCGACCCGCACAAGCGCGTGTTCCTCGTGGGCGACGCGGCGCACCTGTTCACGCCCACCGGCGGACAGGGCTACAACACCACCGTGGACGACGCCGCCAACCTCGGCTGGAAACTCGCCGCGGTGTGCTCCGGCTGGGGCGGACCCGAGCTACTCGCCACCTACGAGTCCGAGCGCAAGCCGATCGGCCACCGTAATACCCGCTTCGCGCGCGCGATGGCCGATTCGATCGGGCGTATCGCGGTGCCCGAAAATATCGAGGACGACACGCCCGAAGGCGCGAAGGCGCGCGCCGAGATCGGGCCGAAACTCGAGCTCCATTGCAACACCGAGTTCGACATCCCGGGCATCCACTTTGGCGTGTTCTACGGCGGCTCGCCGATCGTGAGTGACGACGGCACGCCACCTCCCGCTGACGAATGGGACCGCTACGTGCCTCACGCCACGCCCGGCGCACGCGCGCCGCACCTATGGGTGGACGAGGGCGTGTCGATCTTCGACCGCTTCGGCCGCGACTTCACCCTGCTGCGTGTTGGCGTCGGCGTCGGCACTGACGTTCAAGCCCTCACCGATGCCGCTGCGAAGCGCGGCATTCCGCTCGATGTCCTCGATGTGCCGGGCGCGGAAGCCCGTGAACTCTATGCGCGTGACTACGTCCTTATCCGGCCCGATCATCACGTCGCCTGGCGCGATAATGCGTTGCCTTCCGATCCCGGCGCGCTGCTCGACCGGGTGACCGGCCGCACCGCTACCTGATGGCATCGTTAGGGTGAGCACGCGCGCATGAACACGGACGGCGACCACCCGCTGCCGAAGCGCGACTACCTGAGCCGCGAGGAAGTCACCCGCGCGCTCAACATCCGCGCGAGGACGTGGAGCGCATACGCGCACGCCGCGGCCACGGGGCGGTCGTCGTCGCCGCAATGCGCTGGGCGATCCGTTCATCCGCTCGGCGATCACCGTGATCACCGCCGACGGGCCGAAATACCGCGGACGGCTTGCGCTGGAGCTTGCGCGCGGCCGGCGGACTGTTCACGCTCGGTCGGTGCGCCGGCTGGATGGCACACATACTCGGGCATCGGATGTACGGATTCATGCTGCGCCCGCGCGCCCAGTTCGCCTCGCTCGACGAGCTGGTACCGGACTGAGAACGCGTCACGCGGCGGCAGTACTCACACCACCAATGAATTGATTGAACCGCGAATCAAGCTTGATGCGGCGGCATCCACATCCTAGACTCCGGAACGCCTGACACTACACGCACCCGCCGGAAAACCAGACAGACAAAACCCAAAGAAAGAGGCGCCGGCGAGGACTGACAGGCAATATGCGAACCGGCACCACAAACGGACTGCAAACGGAGAAGGTGGGAAAAATGAATGCAATCAATTACGGTACCCGCGCGCGCCTTGGCATGATCATGCCCTCGGGCAACCAGGCGGCCGAACCGCAGTTCCACGCGATGCTGCCCGCCGGCGTGTCCCTGCACACCACGCGCCTCAAGCTCACCGGCTCGTCGGAGAAGGACCTGCTCGCGATGACCGAGCGGGTGGAGGATGCCGCGGAACTCGTCGCCGATTCGCAGGCGAACCTGGTGCTTTTTCACTGCACTGCCGTGTCCACCTTCAGCACTGAACTTGAAGCCTCGATCCTCGAGCGGGTGCGCAAGGCCTCGGGCCTGCGCGCGACCGCCACCTCCGAAGCCATCACCGCCGCGCTGCGCGCGGTGGGCGCAAAAAGAATCGTCATGCTCTCGCCCTACGAGGGCGCGATCAACCGTCGCGAGGAAGCCTACTTCCGTGCCGCCGGCTTCGACATCATCGGCAACGCGGGTCTTTCCAAGCCGGACGCGAACGCGATGATGGCGGTCACACCGGACGAATGGATCGCGATGGCACTTGCCAATCGCAACGACGCGGCCGACGCCTACCTGCTTTCCTGCACCACGGTGCGCTCCACCGATGTGGCTGACGAAATCGAGCGTAAGCTCGGGCGTCCCGTGGTCACCAGCAACACCGCCGCC
>CAMBSA010000231.1 GCA_945869935.1 Bordetella parapertussis
TGGCTTGCGCCGCGTGGTGCACACGTCGACGAGCGAGGTTTACGGCACTGCACTTGAGGTGCCGATCACCGAGAATCATCCCCTGCAAGCGCAGTCGCCGTACTCGGCGACCAAGATTGGCGCCGACCAGCTCGCGCTTTCGTTCCACCGCTCCTTTGGCCTGCCGGTGACGGTGCTGCGGCCTTTCAATACCTATGGCCCGCGCCAGTCGGCGCGCGCCGTTATCCCGGCGACGATCATCCAGCTACTGGCCGGCCGGGGCAAAGTCAAGCTCGGTGCACTGCATCCAACGCGCGACTTCAACTTTATTTCCGACACGGTGAGCGCGTTCATCGCTGCAGCGCAGTCCGACCTTGCAATGGGTGAGGTAGTTAACGCGGGGAGCGGGTTCGAAATCTCGATAGGCGACGTGGCGACACTGATTGCCGAAGCCGTGGGCGTGCCGCTGGAGATTGAGGCTGACGCGATGCGCCTGCGCCCGCCGGCGAGCGAAGTCGAGCGCTTGCTTGCCTCGAATGAGAAGGCGCGCCGGTTGCTCGGGTGGGCGCCTCAGTACGGAGGTCTCGACGGATTCAAGCGGGGCTTGTCGGAAACCATCGCATGGTTCAGGGACCCTTCAAACCTTAGCGCCTACAAGGCCGATGTCTACAACATCTAGCTTGCCCGCCTTAGTAGGTCGCTATGTGAATCGACCTGCCAGGCTGGAGTAGCCTCGCACCCTCAGTGAGCCTTCCCGCGCATCGCGGCAACAACTTCGACCTTTTGCGCCTGCTTTTCGCCGGCGCAGTCATGCTGGTGCACGCCCACGTGATATCGGGAGAGGCTCAACTCGCTTTTCTCAGCAATTGGCTTTCGTCGGAAATCGCAGTGAAGGCGTTCTTCGTGGTCAGTGGCCTGCTTGTCTTCATGAGCTATGACCGAACGCGAAACCTTGCGCGCTATTTCGAGAAGCGCGCGCGGCGCATTTACCCCGCATATTTCACAGTAGTCACAGGTTCGGCGCTGCTCCTGTTTGTCCTCAGTTTCGCCAGCCCGGGCGAGTATGCAATGGGGGCGACGAACTACCTCGCGGCCAACCTGGCGTTCTTGAACTTCCTTTCACCTACGCTGCCGGGCGTGTTCGAGAACAACCCGATGCGCGCCGTGAACGGCGCGCTTTGGACCCTGAAAATAGAAGTGATGTTTTACGTAACCGTACCGGTGCTCGCGTGGTTGTTCGAACGCTAGGGCCGCCTGCGAATGATCGCGGTTCTCTACCTGTTGTCGATGCTCTACGCATGGACGTTCGAGCGGTTGGCGCAGACGACGGGCTCGGAGCTCTATGCCATGCTGGGCCGCCAGCTGCCGGGGCAGCTTTCATATTTCATGGTCGGCGCGCTCTGGTACTACTACCTCGGTTTCCTGGAGCGCCACGCGTGGAAGCTCGTCGTTGCGGCGGTCGCTATGTGCATACTGCAGCGCGCAGTGCCGGGATGGCCGCTGGCGGTCCTGGAGCCCATTTGGCTAGGCACGCTGGTTGCGTCCCTTGGCGTAGCGCGATACGCGGGCAACTTCGGCCGCCATGGTGATTTCTCCTACGGCATCTACATCCTGCACTTTCCAGTGCTGCAGGCCCTGGTGCAACTGGGCGCGTTCGCCTGGTCACCTCTGGGCGCACTGGCGATTGCTTGTGCATCGGTGCTTGGAGCTGCGGTCCTGCTATGGCATGTTGTGGAGCGTCCCTTCTTGCAGCGCGGCTCCCACTACGTGCTGGTCGCTTCGAAGAAAGGCTAAGCGATGGGAAATCTCAAGATCTGCGCAGCCAAATGGACCCTGGATCGCAGTGAGGTAAAGCGCGCATCGCGGGGAAAGCGGCATTCGCGGCCGCGCGATGGTGCCGGGAGAGATAGTTCAGGGCGCCGATGATCCGGAAAACGGCGTTGTTGCACATGAAGGCCTCGAAAAGGTATTGCTCGTTCCACAGGCGTACTTCGTCCACCATCCAGCGTCGAGGATAGTCGCGCGGTGTGAAGATGTCATGAATGTGCACAAGGGTTCCCGGCGCCAGCAGAGGCAAGAATTCCAGGTACTCCCGCACGACATCACCTTGCGGCCGAATGACGTGGGAGGAGTCCATGAACAGGATGTCATTCGCGCGGAGCGCTCGCACGTGCCCGATGTCGATGTCCTCAACGCGTTGGCGCAGGATCGTGATACCTTGAGCTGAATCCAGCCACGGCATCTCATAGGGTTCGACGCAGGTCAGGTCGGCGGCATATTCCGGGTCGGCTGCGCGGTTTGCGTTGATGGCCTCCAGCATCATGAGCGTGGAGTGACCGCTGCCGATCTCGAGGATGCGGGCAGGCCGGAAGTGCCGGATCATCGAGTAGAGATACTCCGCGTCCCCGGGCCCGAAGTTCGGATTGTCGAAGCGAAAGCCGGTAGGCGCCGCCTTCATCAGCCGCGCCAACTCCTCTACGTAGCGAAACTCCCGCAACAGGGAGATCTGTTCCTCGGCATTCATGTCAATGCCTGGAAGCGACCGGTCTTCCTCGAGCGGCCGTCGCAGGTGGCGGGGATGGAACATCGGTTCGTAGTAGTGGTCGCGGATCGGGAACACGCCAACACGCCGGAAGATGGCGTGGGCGAGGGACATGCGCCATACGCCCGCGCGGCGCACAAGCTTGAGAAGCAATGCTGCGAGCAACACCAGCGGGGAGAGCAGCACGTCACCGATCGGAATCACGACCAGCTCCAGCATGCGCTTAATCGCAGGTACCCTTGCCAGGCGAAGCAGCATCGGATTCAGCGACGCGACAGGAAGCGCAGCGCACTTTTCAGGTGTTGCCACCCCAGCGCGGGATTGCGACGGCTGGCGCGCTGCGCCGCATGTACAACCGCCGCCGCGGGCTCATAGACGACCGCCCTTCCGGCAGCACGCAGGCGGTGGCAAAGATCCACGTCCTCGTAGTAGAGGAAATAGGATTCGTCGAAGCCGCCGATGGCCCGATAGTCATTGCTCTTGAACAGCATGAACATGCCACCGATCCAGTCGACCTCGACCGTGCCTTGGTCAGTCGGGTAATCCGGCCCACGCTTGTCCGTGAATAGTCTTCCCGCCAGACTTGCGATGGTCGGAAAACGCCTCGCGCTGTCTTCAACGGACCCCGCCGGGTTGCGCACCAGAGGTCCGACCACGCCAGTGTGGGTACGCATGGCGGCGAGCATAGCTGGAAAGGGGTCAGTCTGGAGCCGGATGTCGGGATTGCAGACGCAGAAGTAGGTTGTGCGGCAATGTGCAAAGGCGGCATTGTGGTTCGTACCGAAACCCTTTACGCGATCGTTGGCGATCAATCTCACGGGGCATGAGAGCGCGGCGCTGTGCAGCGGATTCGGATCGGGGACGTTCTGCGTGATGACGAGCGAGACCCCGTGCGCGCAAGTGCGCTCAATGTCCACCAGGAGATCGTTTACAAGCGCGTTCTGCGCATGGCTCACAATCGAGAGCGTGATGTCGCGCACGGCGTTCTCAACTTCGCCCGTACCGATCCTCGAAGCGCTCGATGTCGTCCTCGCCGAGGTAGCTTCCCGACTGCACCTCGACCAGGTACACCGGCGCCTTGCCGGGATTCGCCAGGCGATGCTTCACGCCGACCGGGATGTAGGTGGACTGGTTCTCCCGCAGCGTCATGGTCTTGCCGCCGCGCGTGACGCGCGCGGTTCCCTGCACCACCACCCAGTGCTCGGCGCGCTTGCGGTGCCGTTGCAGCGACAGCGCATGGCCGGGGCTCACCATCAGCCGCTTCACCTGGAAGCGCTCGCCTTCGTCCACGGTCTCGTAGTAGCCCCAGGGCCGGTAGACGCGCGAATGCGACACGTGCTCGGTCCGGTTCTGCCGGTCCAGTTGCGCCACGACTTCCTTCACTTCCTGCGCCCGGTCCTTTGCCGCCACCAGCACTGCATCGTCGGTTTCCACCACCACCAGGTCCTCGACGCCGAGGAGCGACACATGGCGCGAGGCGGCATGGACGAAATTGCGCCTGGCGTCGCGCAGCGAGACGTCGCCGCGCAGCGCGTTTCCGCCCGCATCCCTGGCGCTCACCTGCCACAGCTCCGACCAGGAGCCGACGTCGCTCCAGCGCATGCGGCTCTTCACCACCGCGCCCGATCTTGTCTTTTCCATCACCGCGTAGTCCACCGACAGCGCCGGGCTTGCGGCGAAGGCCTTTCGGTCCAGTCGCACGAAATCCAGGTCGGTGGCCGCCTTGGCCACCGCGTGTCGCGCGGCGTTGAAGATCTTCGGCGCGTGTTGGTGCAGCTCGGCCAGGTAGGTCCTCGCCCCGAACAGGAACATGCCGCTGTTCCAGAGGAAATTGCCTGACGCGAGGAACCGTTTCGCGCGCGCCCGGTCCGGCTTCTCCACGAAGCGCCGGATCCGGTGCACCGCGCCGGCCATGCGCTCGCCGACCTCGATGTAGCCGTAGCCGGTCGCCGGGGCGGTGGGCCGGATGCCGAAGGTCGCGAGCGACCCGCTCTCCGCCGCCTTGCGCGCCGCGGCCACGTCCTGCTGGAACGCCTTCTTCCCGACCAGGTGGTCCGAGGGCAGCACGAGCAGCAATGCCCCGGGGTCGGTGACCGACACCACCAGCGCGGCGGCGGCGATCGCGGGCGCGGTGTTGCGCGCCGCCGGCTCGAT
>CAMBSA010000232.1 GCA_945869935.1 Bordetella parapertussis
GAGGCCACCCGCGCGTGGCGCGGCGTGCGCGGTCCGCGCGGGGGCGAAAGCGGCGTGCTGTTTCCGCGCACCTGCCGTGTTTGCGGCTACAACGAACGCGCCAATCACGGCACGACCGGCTTCGAGGTGCTGGAACGGAACATGCGTGAGCTTGGTCCGGTGTACACCACCGGACCCGAGACCCTGTTGCGCGAGTTGCTCTGTCCCGCGTGCGGCGCGCAGGTCGATGCGCAGGTGGCGCGCAAGGGCGACGGAATACTGATTGATCGTGTGGTCGAACAAGGCGGGGAAAAATGAGGAGAACATCGTGAGCGAGAAATTCATACCCGCGCCGCGCGGCGATGTCGCGACGGTGATCGTCAAGGCGACGCCGGAGCCGATCGAACTGCCGGTGCGCAGGACCGCCCTGATCGTGGTCGACATGCAGAACGGTTATGCCTCGAAGGGCGGCTACCGCGATCTCGCCGGCAAGGACGTCGGCCCGGCGAAGGCAGTGGTGGAGAACACGAAATTGCTGCTCGCGAGTGCGCGGCGCGCCGGGGTGCATGTGGTGTACCTCAAGAACGGCTGGGATGCTGAACTGAAGACCACCGGCGGGCCGGAATCGCCCAACTGGTACAAGTCCAACCCGCTCAAGCTGATGCGCGAGCGACCCGAACTCAAGGCGAAGATCCTCACCCACGGCAGCTGGGACTACGAGTTCGTGGAGGGTCTGGAACCGAAGGAGGGCGACTACATCGTGCCCAAGGCGCGCTACAGCGGCTTTTGCGGCACCGATCTGGACAACATCCTGCGCTCGCTCTGCGTGCGGCATCTGATCTTCGTCGGCATCGCGACCAACGTGTGCGTCGAATCCACGCTTCGCGACGCGTATTTCCGCGAGTACTTCAACCTGCTGGTGCGCGACGCAACCCAGCAGTCCGGGCCGATCGCGATCCAGGAGGCGGTGATCTACAACGTCGAGACCTTTCTTGGCTGGGTGAGCGATACCCGCACGGTCTGTTCCGCCCTCGATGGCACCGGGCTGATTTGATACCATGAACCCGGTTTTTTCCCCGCTTTCCGATTCGGCCGCGCAACCAGGCGCGACCTGTCTGATACCCGCAGCATTTCCGATCACTGCCTTTCCGTTCGATATTCAAACAGGAGACCTTGCCATGACTGCCCGTCGTTCCATGATCGCAGCATCCCTCGCCGCAGCCGCGCTGTTCGGCCTGTCCGGTACCGCGTCCGCGCAGACGGTGGAGAAGATCCGCCTCGGCATCCTGCCGTTCTCCGAGTCGCTCGGTGCGGTGATGGCCGACAAGCTCGGCTACTTCAAGTCCGAGGGCATCGAGGTCGAGATGAGCAAGTTCGCCAGCGGCGCACTCGCGCTGCCGCTGGTGCAGGCCGGCAAGCTCGACATCGCCTTCAGCAACACCGTGGCGACGCTGCAGGCCTTCGAGCAGGGCTTCGACGGCACCATCCTCGCCAACGGCGCGATCGTGCGCTCGCAGGCACCGGACTCGACCACCGCGCTGATGGTGCTCAAGGGCGGCATCAAGACCCACAAGGACCTCGAGGGCAAGCGTGTGGCGGTGAACGTCATCAACAGCTCGGCCTGGCTCTACATGGTGGCCTACATGGACAAGCACGGCGTGGACCGCAGCAAGGTGCGCTTTGTCGAAGTGCCGTTCCCGCAGATGAACGACCCGCTGCTCAACAAGCAGGTTGACGCGGTCGGTCAGGTCGAGCCCTTCCGCACCATCCTCGCCGACACCGGCAAGGTGGACACGCTCGCCTACACCTACGTGGAAGCGCAGCCGAACGCCGACATCACCCAGTACATCGCGCTCACCGCCTGGGTGAAGAAGAACCCGTCGCTCGCCAATCGCTTCGCGCGCGCGGTGATCAAGGGCTCGGAATTCGTGAACGTGCCTGCGAACGAGGCAGCGGTGCGCGAGGCGAACGTGGCCTTCACCGGGCTCAACCCGGCGATGAAGGACCGCGTGCAGTTGCCGCGCCTCGGTACCAAGCCCAACGATGCGGAACTCAAGCGCACCATGGACCTGATGATCAAGCACGGGATCATGAAAAAGCCGGTGGACCTCGCCGGCCGTTCGCTGGTGGTTCAATAACCCCGGGATCGACGTCAGGGAGCAACATTCCGGTGACGGACAAGCCATACATCGGTGTTCAGGGAATCCACAAGTCCTACACCGGGCACGGGAGAACGACCAGGGCGCTCGGCGGCGTGGATATCGTCATCGAGCGCGGGTCGTTCGTCTCGATCGTCGGGCCCTCGGGCTGCGGCAAATCGACGCTGCTGCAGATAATGGCGGGACTGGTGCCCGCGACTGAAGGCGAAGTCGCCCTGCAGGGCCGACGCGTCACCGAACCGCCGCCCGAGATCATCTATGTGTTCCAGCAGTACACGCGGTCGCTGTTTCCCTGGAAGACGGTGGAAGGCAACATCGCCTATGGCCTGGAGAATCGGGGAGGGGATCGCGGCAAAATGAGCCGCGAGGAAATCACCCTGCGAACTCGGGAGTACGTGGGTCTGGTCAAGCTCGACGGCTTCGAAAAGCATTACCCGTGGCAACTCTCAGGCGGCATGCAGCAGCGCGTCGCGATCGCCCGCGCGCTTGCCTGCCGGCCGGATGTGCTGTTGATGGACGAACCCTTCAGTTCGGTGGATGCGCTGACGCGCGTCGGCCTGCAGGAACTGGTCATGAGGCTGTGGCGCGAGCTCGGGCTTACGGTGATTTTTGTTACGCATGACACCGACGAGGCGATCTATCTATCCACCCGGGTGATTGCACTCAGCAAGCCGCCGGCGATAGTGGGCATGGACCTGTCGATCGAGCTGCCGCATCCGCGCGACCAGATCACGACGCGCGAACTGCCGCAGTACCTTGACTATCGGCATCGGCTGCTTGCGCAGCTTTTTGCCGACGAGGGCCTGCCGAGCGTGGCGGCGGCGCATTGAGCATGATGAACCGATTGTTGAAAAGCTCCTGGCTCGGCATCCTGCTGATCGGTGTGTTGCTGGTGATCTGGGAGCTCAGCGGCGTGTTCGAGTGGATATCGCCCTTGTCCTTTCCCAGGATGAGCGCGGTGGTGGTGACGCTCGGGGAGCTGATCTGGTCGGGTGAATTGCTGCGGGAACTCGGCTCCAGCCTCTGGCGCATGTTCGCAGGCTACTTCCTCGGCATCGCGCTGGGCGTGCTGATCGGCCTGCTCATGGGATCGTTCCGGGTGATCTACAACCTGCTCGAGCCGATCACCGAAATCCTGCGCCCGATCCCGAGCCCGGCCTATGTGCCGATCGCGATCCTGTTTCTCGGCATCGATGACGAGATGAAGATCTTCATGATCGCGTTCTCGGCGTTCTTCCCGGTGCTGCTCAATACCTACAGCGGCGTGCGCAGTGTCGATCCGGTACTGACGCAGACCGCGGCCACCTTCGGCGTGAAGGGTAGCCGACTGCTCTGGCAGGTGGTGCTGCCCTCGGCCGCGCCGTTCATCTTCACCGGCATGCGGGTGAGCCTCGCGGTCGCGCTGATCGTGATGGTGATCAGCGAGATGGTGGCCGCCTCCAATGGCGTGGGATATTTCGTGCTCGCTGCGCAGCGCGGTTTCAAGGTGCGCGAGATGTTTGCAGGCGTCGTGACGCTCGCGGTGGTGGGCTATGTGCTCAACCGGGTGTTCCTGGCGATCGAGAACCGTGTGCTCGCCTGGTACCACGGCTACACGCAACAGCAGAAAAACTAGAAGCGGCGCTTTGGCGCCTCCTCGAAGGATAAAACGATGGATATAGTCGATCTCACCCTGCCGGTCGAATCGGGAATGGCCGGCATCCCGAAAATCGCCTTCTACGAGACCTACCCGGTGAAAGTCGAAGCGGTCACCGTGGTGGACGAGGCGCAGCGTGCGATGCTCGCGGGCGAGGGCGTGGCGATGCTGCCGGGAGCTCAGGCTGTGAACAGCATGAACACCGTGTTCACCATGAACAGCCATGTCGGCACGCATGTGGACGCGCCCAGGCATTTCTATGCCGATGGCGGCTCGGTGGATGAACTGCCGCTGGACCGGATGGTCATGCGAGATGCGGTGGTGATCGACATGAGCCACAAGGCGCCAGGCGAGGGCGTGAGTGCCGCCGATCTCGATGTGGCGGTTGCGAAATCCGGGCGGCGTCCGAAAGCGGGGCAGGTGGCGGTGATCATGACCCGCTGGACCGATCGCGCCTGGGGCACGCCCGAGTTCTGGGAGAATACCGTCTACCTCGATCCGAGCGTCGGCGAGTGGGTGCAGAACTGCGGCGCAGCGGCGGTGGCAATGGACTGCTTTCCCGAAAAGCCCTTCTGGCGAATGACGCTCGAGCCGCACGAGCGCGGCGCCAACCACAAGCGCTGGCTCAAGGCCGGCATCCCGATGATCCAGATGCTCGTTCATCTCGATCGAATGGGGAGCGAATTCACGCTGATTGCACTGCCGCTGAAGTTGAAGGGCATGGACGGCGCGCCGGCGCGCGTGGTGGGCATCCGCAAGCCGTAGACGAATTTACCCGGTTTGATACCAAGCCGAATACGACAGGAATAAAGACTATGGACGAGATTTCCGGCAACACCACACTGGGCGGCAAGACGATCGCCGCCGCCACCGACGGCCGCCGTGC
>CAMBSA010000233.1 GCA_945869935.1 Bordetella parapertussis
GAGAGACTGGACAGCGGCAGGAACACGAACAGTGCGATCACCGCGCTGCGCGCGAGGTACAGGCCGGAGAGGAGATACTTCTTCGAGTAGCGGCCGCCCAGCCAGCCCGAGGCGAGCGAACCCACAATGTTGAACAGTCCCACCACCGCGATCGCCGCCGCACCCAGTTGTGCCGGCATCGCCTTGTCGACGAGATACGCAGGCAGGTGCAGGCCGATGAACACCACCTGGAATCCACAGGTGAAGTAGCCCCAGAAGAGCAAGTGGAAACTTCTGTCGCCTCCCGCCGCGGACAGGGCCTGCGACAGGCTTTGCGTCGCCTGCGCCGCATGCGCCTTGGCGTCCGGCCGTCCGGCGAGCACCGAGGCGAGCGGGATGATCGCGAGCGCAAGCACGCCCTGCAGGATCAGCGCGTTCTGCCAGCCGTACTGCGCGATCCACGCCTGCCCCACCGGCAGCATGACGAACTGCCCCATCGAGCCGGCCGCGGTGCCGAGACCCATCACCAGGCTGCGCTTCTGCGGCGAGGTGTTTCTCGCCAGCACCGCGAGCACGATGCCGTAGGCGGTGCCGCTGATGCCAAAGCCGATCAGCGCACCGGCCGAGCCGAAAAGCTCGAAGCTCGTCTGCGCCTGCGACATGCCGTAGAAGCCGAGCGCATACAGCACAGCGCCAATCACCATCGTCCGGCCCGCACCGTAGCGATCCGCAATCGCGCCGAAGAACGGTCCGCCGAATCCCCAGAGAATGTTCTGCAACGCAATCGCCAGCGAAAACGTTTCGCGCGACCAGCCGTTGGCCTGGGTCATCGGCTGCAGGAACAGGCCCGAATTCGAGCGCAGACCGTTGAACAGCAGCAGGGCGATACAGCCGCAGATGACAACCGCAAGCGGCGATCGAAAACGGGCGGGGATCATGGAACCTCCGGGGGCGAGCGAAGATTATCGCACCCGCGCCTCGGGATGCCGCGAACCCAATCCCTCCCCTAAGAAGGGAAATTACGATTCGCCAAGGAACCGCTGATCAAGTCCAATTTCAAGGCTTGAAGGTTCAGCGTTCCCTCTGAGATGGGGGAGTTACGAGGGGGCGTAGCCCCCTTGTTCAGTGGCGCCCTAAGTGATCCGCCAGAAGTGCAGCGGCGTCTCGTCAACCACGATGCTGCGATCGGGCCGCCACACATCACCCATGTCAAAGCGATTCGAAACGATGCGAGAGCCCGTGCGCAGCTGCCCCTTTAGCCGTGGTATCAGCCGCACATTGAGTTCCACCGACAGATACAGCATCACCACCGTCGCCGGCTTCAGATCGAGCGTGAACAAGTCGCCGAGCATGAACTTCACCCGGCCGTTGACGCCCGCGTACTGCGCCTGCGCGTTCGCCTGGTCGATCACGTCGGGCTGGATATCCACGCCGAGGCCGCTCGCACCGCGTTCCTTCGCTGCGGCGATGACGATGCGCCCGTCGCCGCAGCCGAGGTCATAGACGACGTCGAATTTCGTCACCTGCGCGAGGTCGAGCATGCCCTGCACGATTTCAGGCCGGGTCGGCACGTAGGGCACCGCCGCACTGAAGGTGCTGCGCGGCGACTCGTCGGCCACGCGCGGCGCGGGCAGGTTGGCGCAGCCCGCGAGCAGCGCGCCGGCGGCCGCGACGAATTCGCGACGAGTCAACGTGGGCTTGAGGCTCATTGCTGCCTTTCGAATTGAAGTCACCGGAACAGCGTCCTCCCGGATGCCGTCTTACATTGTAAGCGTGAGGTACTGTGCGGTGCCCGGATTCAGCTTCTTCAGACTCGCGACAAAGCGCGAAAAGGGCAGATCGAACATCACCCCGAGCGCCGCGGCGCGGCCGCGCAGGGTTTTCCAGGCGATGCGCGTCGGCCCCTCGCGATGCGCGATCGCAATCATGTTGACTCCGTCGGCGGCGGGCAGGCGAAGCGGAGGCACACCGAAGGCCGTCTGTATCCGCTCCATGAAGATTTCAAGCTTCGGATCGTCGGCCATGAAGTTCACCACCATCAGGCCGCCCGGCCGCAGCGCCGCGAACGCTGCCTCGTAGAACTTGCGCGAGCACAGCACCGCCGGCTGTTCGCCGTCGTCGAAGCCATCGAGCAGCAGCACCTCGGCGGCGTCGGGATGCTCCGGCAGGTACTTCGCACCGTCGGCGATCACGACCGACAGCCGCTCGTCGTCCGCCGGCAGGTCGAACCAGGACCGTGCCGCGCGAACCACTTCGTCGCGCAGCTCCACCACCGTCATGCAGGTGTCCGGCATGCGCCGGTGCACGAACTTGGCGATCGAACCGCCGCCGAGTCCCACCATCAGGATCTGCTCCGGGCTTGCGTTGAACAACAGGAAGGCCATCATCGCCTGGGTGTAGTGCAACGCCAGCATGTCGGGCGCGGCGGTGCGCATCGCGCTCTGGATCGCAAGGCCGCCGATATGCAGCGAGCGCAGGCCGTCTTCGTCGGAAATGACGACCGAGAAATCGCTGCCGGGGGTGAATTTTCGTGCGCGGGCCATGGAAATCCGGGGGATTAGAATGCGGTGCTTGAGGTTACATCGCGCCGGCGGGTGGGAACGACCACCGACTGGAACGACAGGCGCGCATCTTCCTATACAAGGTTACTGCATGCAATGTCTGAAACGCTGTGGGCTGTTCATTGTCGGCCTGGCCCTTTTGCTCGCAATCGCCCTCGGTGGCACGGTATGGTTCGCCACCGACTGGCTGGTCGACGTGGACCCGCCGGAGAAGAGCGACGCAATCATCCTGCTCTCCGGCCAGCCGACCCGCTCGATGCAGGTGGGCGACCTGTACCGGCAGGGAATCGCAGCAAAGGTCTACGTCTCCTCCGAAGTGCCGCGCTGGGAAATCGCCTACCTCGCGAAGGCCGGGGTGGAATATCAAAGCAACGAAGAGGTGATGCTCAAGGTGCTCGCGGCGCGCGGGGTTCCCGACAGCGCGATCGTTCTGTTTGGAAAGAAAGACCTGATCTCGACCCGCGCCGAGGGCGAGGCGCTTCGATCCGTTCTGCCCGCGGACACCCGGCGTCTCACGGTGGTGACCTCGCCCTATCACACCCGGCGAGCGCGGCTCATCCTCGGCCGCGCCCTGCCCGGCCGCGAAATACGCATGGTCGCCAACAGCCACGAACCCTGGACAAAAGACTGGTGGAACAACAAGACCGTCGCGTATTCGATCATCCTCGAATTCGCGAGCACGCTTTTTTACTATGCCGGAGGGAAGTTCTGATCGGAGTCACACGCACTGCCGCCCTTGTGATTGCTTCGCGGCGCTCGCAATGACTTCATTCGGCTGTCATTGCGAGCGCAGCGAAGCAATCTCCCGGCTGTCAAGTCGGGCACCGGACCTTCAGATACGCGGACGTTCCCGCAACAGCACAATCGCGCAGCCCAGCGCCATGACCATGAGCAGGGCTGAAATCGCAATCGGGAGCGTGTAACTCCTCGTCAGATCAAACGCCAGCCCCGCGAGCGGCGGCCCGACGAGCATTGCGAGTGCCGCCGAGGTATAGATCGCACCGATGATTCCCGAGACGTTTCGCGCGCCGAAAAAATCCATCGCAAGCGGCGGCTGCACCGCGACGAACACGCCGTAGGCGGTGCCGAATACCAGCGCGAAGGTGGCCAGCGCGATCACGTGCGACGAGGCGAGCCAGATCAGGAAGCAGACGCAGGACACCGCGTACACCGCGACCAGGAGCCCGCGGCGTCCGATGCGGTCGCCAATGCCGGCGAGGCTGAACCGCCCCGCGATCGAACCCGCACCGATCAACCCCATCAACATCACGCCGGTCTGATCCGAAAGACCGTGATCGCGGGCGTACGGCGCGAGGTGCACGAAGGGAATAAACAGACCGATCGAGAAAGCGCCGCACCCGAGATAGAGCATCCAGAATGCACGGGTTCGAATCGCCTCGCGCAGCGTGATGCCACGCGGTGCCTGGGCGGGCTTCGCGCCACCCGAACCGGTGTCCCCGTCAGGCGCGAGGCCCCGCTTCGCGGGCGCGTTGTCGAGCAGGAAGCCCGCTGTCACGCCGAATACCAGCACGATCCATCCAAGAATCTCGAAGGCCTTGCGCCATCCCGACGCATCGATCAGCGCCACCGCGAGCAGCGGCACCAGCAATGTGCCCACGCCAATGCCGGAAGATGCAAGGCCGGAGGCGAGCGCTCGACGACGGATGAACCAGGGCTGCACCGCGCCGATCGCGGGCACGTAGATGCAACCGGCACCAATACCCGCGCCCAGCCCGTAGGCGAGATAAAGCATCCGGATCGACTCCGCTCGGCTCGCCGCGATCAGGCAGGCGGAGAGCAGGACGAAGCCGCCAATCGCCAGCCAGCGCGGTCCGACACGATCTGCAATCGAACCGGTGAACAGCCCCAGGCCCATGTACACGAAACCGCAGAGGGAAAACACGAGCGACACCTCGGCGCGCGACGCACCGAACTCGCCCTGCAGCGAGCTGAAGAACGCGGAGAACGAATACGTAACGCCGAAGATCAGAACCAGCGCGAAAAAACTCGCCGCAACGACGATCCAGCCGTAGAAAATCCGCGGCATACCCGAAGTCGTCATCAGGACGCCTTTTCCACCTCGACCAGGCAATCGTAGAAGGTCGCCCCCGCACC
>CAMBSA010000234.1 GCA_945869935.1 Bordetella parapertussis
CACCATCCAGGGGTATCTCCTGGGTGAGTTCAAACTACATTTCGCCACGCCGATCCCCGTTTTCTACCAGCTACAGATCGAAAGAGCGGTCGAACATGCGAAGCGTGAGCTCTAACAGGTCGTTCGACTCGGACACGCAACGGCATTGCGCCGCGAAGCGTGCTGGTGAGCTTACGCCTCGCGGCGCAATGCCGTTGCGTGCCGGTCAACTCCAACGTTGGGCGTCAAAGCCTGGAATGCGCGACAATTAAGGTAATTCCTTCGCGAGGTATCATCATGGAACTGACCGCTGTTCTTACACCAGCCGAAGAAGGCGGGTATGTTGCGCTCAACCCCGAGACGGGTACCACCACGCAAGGCGAAACGGTGGAAGAAGCCGTCGCCAACTTGAAGGAGGCGACCGCGCTCTATCTATCGGAGTTTCCACTTCCCGCTCCAGGGCATCCCGTAGTCACCATGTTCAGCCTTCCGGCGAATGCCTAAGCTGCCCCGTACTTCAGGGGCGGCAATTGTCAAAGCCCTTGAGCGTCTCGGTTTCGCGAAGGTTCGTCAATCGGGAAGCCACGTCATCATGCGGCGCGGACCCAAAGGCTGTGTGGTGCCGATGCACAGTGAGGTCAAGGTCGGCACCCTTGCTGGCATCTTGCGCCAAGCGGATATTTCTCCGGACGAGTTCACTGAGGTTCTGTGAAGACGCCCAACCCTTTGTTGCTGCGGACGGGCCGCCAGATTCGCTCCAGATCAACCGCCGTCGCGAACCGCCGCAGAACAAAACGTTCGGTGGCACTCGGCAGCCCTGTCAGTGATCGTGTCCTGAGGACTCATTGTCCTCGTACCTGACCGGAAGCCAATGGCCGTTGGCTCGGTGCTCGCGGTACTTTGTGAATTACCAACGGTTCGAATGAGCAGGAGTAAGATCGTTCCTGCACTGTTTGCGCATGACTCTCGAGGCCACCACAGACGCGCGTGGGAGCAAGGTGTCGAACGAAGGCGCGCGAGCCGCTGCGCCAAGGTGTCCGAAGAGCAGAATACTCAGGAGGGCAACATGAAAACCATCCCGATCGCGCTGGCCGCCGGCGCATTCGCACTCGCTCTTTGCAGCCCGGTCGATGCACGCGTGACACGCATCGTCATCGACGAGACGCTGCCCATGCCCGCAGGCAGCCCGGCTGCGGGCATCGCCTACGAGCAAGTGGCGGGCCGCGCTTTCGGCGAGCTCGACCCGAAGCTCCCGGGCAACGCCATCATCCAGGACATCGAACTCGCCAAGGACGCCGACGGCAAGGTGCGCTATGTCGCCACGTTCGTGATCCAGAAGCCCGTGGACATGAGCCGCGCCAGCGGACTGATGTGGCACAACGTGCCCAATCGCGGGCGGCCGATCGCGCTTCCACCGCAGGAGCGTTCCTTCGGCGACATCGTTCTCGCCAGCGCCTGGCAGGGCGACAACAGCGGCTGGACCGCAGTACGGCCCGCAGCCAGCATCGCCGGCAATCAGTTTCTGCAAGTACCGGTCGCACGAGGCACGGGCGGCGCGCCCATCACCGGCAAGGTATTCGGGCGCATCGCCAATCGTTCGGGCAAGGCATCGCAACCCTTGATCGTGCTGTTCAATCCGGTGCCGTACAAACCGGTGAGCCTGGATACGTCCAGATCGAAGCTGGTGTCGCGCGGCGGCGAGAACCAGCGCGGCGAGGTATTCGACGAAGTCGAAATTCCCGCGAGCGATTGGGCCTGGGCGCGCTGCGACGCGAGCAATCCCTTCCCCGGCACCCCCGATCCGACGCAGATCTGCCTGAACAACGGCTTCGACGCCGAGCGCCTGTACCAGGTGGTATTCACCGCCGCCGACCCTTACGTGCTGGGCATCGGCTTTGCCGCCTGGCGCGATGTCGGCGCGTTTTTCAAGAAGGCCGCCGCCGATGACGCGGGTACACCGAACCCGATCGCCATGACCGTTACGCACAGCATCGCGCGCGGCGTGTCGCAATCGGGAAATTACCTGCGCGGCTGGCTGCACCTCGGCTTCAACCAGGCAGAAGACGGCAGCATGGTGCACGAGGGCATGTGGCCCATCATCGCCGGGCGGCGCATCGCCTTGAATTTCCGCTGGGCGCAGCCCGATGGCGCGATGGAGTTGTATCAAGCGGGCAGCGAAGGCCCGCAGTGGTGGTTGCCGCATCCGGATCCGGTTCGCGGCCATCCTTCGGCCGGCATCCTCGATCGCTGCACCGCGACGCGCACCTGCCCGAAGGTGATCGAGCATTTCGGCTCGGCCGAAGTGTGGGCGCTCAAGCTCACACCAGAATGGGTGGGCGCGGATGCCAAGGCGGATTTGCCTCTGCCCGACACGATCCGCCGCTACTACATCGCCAGCTCGACGCATGGCGGCGGCGCGGGCGGATTCGACACCAGCCTACCGGGAGTCGGTCTGCCCAAGACCGGCGTCGCCTGCCCGGGCAACAATTTCGGCACCGGCGTACTGCCGGCCAATCCCGTGCCGCATGCGCAAACCGTGAACGCGTTGCGCGTGCATTTCCGAAATTGGGTGATGAAGGGCGTGCCGCCTCCGCCCAGCCGTTACCCGACGCTGGCGCAAGGGCAACTGGCCGACGCCAACAAGGGGGCGATCGGCTTTCCCACGCTCCCGGGGCTACGCGCCACCGTGCCCGAGCCGAACTTCATCATGCCGGTGCACGACTACGACTGGGGTCCCGAGTTCAATGCGGTCGACGGTTCCGGCATCGCGTCGCTGGCACCGCCGCGCGTCAAGCAGAGCCTGAAGATGTTGGCGCCCAAGGTCGATGCTGACGGCAACGAAGTCGGTGGTGTGCCGGTGGTGTTGCTCGGCGCGCCTCTCGGCACCTATCTGGGCTGGAATGTCGCGGCGGGCGGCTTTCACAAAGACCAAATCTGCTACTACGCAGGCGGAATGATTCCCTTCGCGCGCAATGTCGAGCAGCGACGCGCCAGCCAGGACCCACGCCTGTCGCTGGAGGAACGCTATGGCTCGCACGATGGCTATGTGGCGGCAGTGAAAAAGGCCGCGGCGCACGCGATGGCAGAAGGATTTCTGCTGCAAGAGGATGCGGCGGCGCTGATCGCCGTGGCAGAAAAAAGCGCGGTGCTGCGCTGAAGTGTGAGCGGCAGGTTTTTTTGCCGTTTGCGGCCTTTCAAGGCAGTGCAGCTCAGGTGCCCATGCCACCGAACAACGGCTTGCAGGACGACGCGCCGCGAGCGGCGCGCGCCTGAAGCCGGGCGTTAGAGGTCGCACGGTGGCCAGCAACGTATCCATATATATGTATGGCTAATAAGCCATACTTGTATTAGGCTTTCGCATGGTCAAAGCTCGGTTTGCATGGGATACGAAGAAAGATAGCGAGAATCAGGAAAAGCACGGGGTGTCCTTCGCGGAAGCGCAGTTCGCTTTTGCAGACCCCCATCGCGTACTCGCGGAAGATCACCCCCACAGTTCCGTTGAGGAACGGCATTTCTGTTTTGGCTGGGTTGGCGAGGGCATCCTAACGGTGCGATTTACGTATCGAGACGATGTAATTCGCATATTTGGAGCAGGCTATTGGCGGAAGGGCAAACAAATCTATGAACGCGAAAATAAAATACACGAACGAACCACTCGGAAGCCCCAAGGTCGTCGCTGACTTTCTACCCCGGCCTGAGGATCTCGCTTTTCAAGACGCGGGGGTCAAGGTCACCATCGCCCTGAGCAAACGTAGCGTCGACTTCTTCAAGATCGAGGCGCAGAAAAACAATACGCAATACCAGCGAATGATTCGACGATTGCTTGACGCGTATGCCGAACATCATTCGCAACCTCTAACCACCGGTTCAAAACGGACGCAAAAGCGCGCCGCTTAACCGGAACGTTGGGGCCTCAACGCGGGCGATGAGCTAGAATTGATAAATTGAGGGGCCGACATGCCAAACATCTCACCAGTTGTTCACAGCGATCCGGATATTCTCGGCGGCACACCGGTATTTGTTGGGACACGCGTTCCATTTCGCAATCTGATCGATTACCTCGAACGAAACCACAGTCTCGACGAATTTCTCGACTCGTTTCCCAGTGTTTCGCGAGAGCAAGCGGTTGCGTCGTTGGAAGCGGCTCACGAAGCCGTGAGCGATCTTGCGCATTCTGCTTGATGAGCAGCTTCCTCGGCAGCTGGCGCCCTACTTGGTCGGCCACGACGCTCGTACGGTACACCAAGAGTCGTGGACAGGTCTCAAGAACGGTGCATTGCTCACTCAAGCCGAGGACGCTGGGTTCTCGGTATTCTTAACCGGCGACCAGAATCTCGAGTTTCAGCAGAACATCTCGAAGCGGCGTCTTGCCGTGGTCGTACTCTGCGCTGCGAGTAATGCCCTCGAAGATCTGCTGCCTCTTGTCCCGGCTGGCTTGACCGCGATCGCGTCCGTACGACTTGGGCAGCTGATTCGTGTTGAAGCATAACTATGCGTCGCAACGGACGCGCATAAAACTGCGTGCCGTTGAACGCAGACGTTGAGCCGCGCTGAACATGCACTCTATTTTCGGAATTCAAATAGACCATCGGTCTCTTGCGTTAATTCGCCTTCGCTCCGTTCGGATCTTCGTCCTCTTCGTCGCGCTTCCGTTGACGGGCGCCCC
>CAMBSA010000235.1 GCA_945869935.1 Bordetella parapertussis
CGCATAAAGGTTTTTCCCCAAAGTTTTCCCTGAGGCTTTTCCTGAAGGTTTCGGTCGGGCTTTCCCCCGACATCCGCCAGCCCCCCCCCCGACGATGACACTATTCGCAATCGCCTTCCTGCTTGCATTGACCCTAGCCACGGCCACCCGCCTCTGGCTCGCAGGCCGGCACATCCGGCATGTCTTCGGGCGGCGCGACAGCGTCCCCGCCGAATTCGAGGGGCGGATCACGCTGGATGCGCATCGCAAGGCCGCGGATTACACGGTCGAAAAGACCCGCCTTGGCCGGCTTGACACGCTCGCGGGCGCCGTCCTCGTCCTTGCTCTGACCTTTGGCGGCGGCCTGCAGTGGCTTTCCGTGGAGATCGCCCGTGCTTTCGACAGCGGCGGCTACGCCCACGGCATCGCGTTGATCGTCTCGGTCGTCGTGATATCGAGCCTCATCGATCTGCCCTTCAGCCTGTACCGCACCTTCGTCATCGAAGCGCGCTTCGGCTTCAACCGGATGGCGCTCAGGCTGTTTTTCGCAGACATGCTCAAGCACACCGCGCTCGGCGCGCTGTTCGGAATTCCGCTTCTCGCCCTCGTGCTCTGGCTGATGGCGGTGATGGGTGAATCCTGGTGGCTCTACACCTGGGCAACCTGGATCGGTTTCAACCTGCTGGTGCTGATGATCTACCCGACGGTCATCGCCCCGATGTTCAACAAGTTCTCCCCGCTCGCAGACGAATCGCTCAAGGAGCGCATCGAGCGTTTGCTGCAAAAGTGCGGCTTTCGCTCCCAGGGTCTGTTCGTCATGGACAGTTCCAGGCGATCCAGCCACGGCAATGCGTACTTCACCGGCTTCGGCGCTGCCAAACGGATCGTCCTGTTCGACACGCTGATTTCACGCCTGGCGCCCACGGAGATTGAAGCGGTCCTCGCCCATGAACTCGGACATTTCTCCCACCATCACGTGGGTAAGCGCATGGCAGTCCTGTTCGCTGCGAGCTTCGCATTCCTCGCCGCCGCAGGGTGGCTGATCGGGCAGGACTGGTTCTACGCATCGCTTGGCGTCGAAGCGCGTTCGACCGCGATGGCGCTGCTACTGTTCTTCCTTGCGGCGCCGTCCTTCCTGTTCCTGCTCAATCCGATCGCCAGCCTGTATTCGCGTCGCCATGAATACGAGGCGGATGCTTACGCTGCTGCGCACGCGAACGCCGCCGATCTGGTGCATGCGCTGGTCAAGCTCTACCAGGACAATGCGGCGACGCTGACGCCCGACCCGTTACACTCGGCCTTCTACGACTCGCATCCGCCCGCGGTGCTTCGCATCGCGCGGTTGCAGGCGCAAGTCCGTTAAGCCTTGTTGAGCACCCCTGCGCGCCTCGCCGGCCAGATCGTCGCTGCGCACGGCAGAAACTATCTCGTGGAACTCGGCGATGGGGCACTGCTCAAGTGTGTGCCGCGTGGCAAAAGCGCCACGCTGGTCTGCGGAGACAGGGTAAGCATCGCGGTGACTTCGCCCGGTGAGGGCGTGATCGAGGCACTCATTCCGCGCACGACACTTTTTCACCGTGCCGCCACATTGCGGGAAAAACTGATCGCTGCCAACGCCAACCAGGCCGCGGTCATCGTCGCGGCCGAGCCGAGTTTTTCCGACGAACTGGTGGCGCGCGCGCTGATCGCGGCCGAAATCGCAGGCATGAGTGCACTGCTCGTCCTGAACAAGATCGATCTTGAAACTCAGGCGGCGCTCGCCCGGGTGCGCCTGCAGCCGCTGGTGCGGGCAGGCTATCCGCTGGTTGAGTTATCGGCAAAGGCTTCGGTGGCGCCCCTGATTCCGCACCTCCTCGGTCAGACCACGGTGATGATCGGCCAGTCCGGCATGGGCAAGTCCACGGTCATCAACGCGCTATTCCCGGACGCCAACGCGAGGACCGACGAGATTTCGCGTTTTCTCGACTCTGGCAAGCATACGACAACGCACACGCGCCTGTACCGCCTGGCCGATGGAAGCGCACTGATCGACACCCCTGGCGTACAGGAATTCGGCCTCGCCCATGTGATCCGCGCCGACGTGGCAGGTGTCATGCCCGACATCCGGCGCTTCCTTGGCGGCTGCCGGTTCAACAATTGCCGCCATCTCACCGAACCCGGGTGCGCGGTGACCGATGCGGTGCGAAATGGCGAGATCGACGCGCGTCGCTACGAAATCTACACCCGGATAATTTCCTCTCCCGTCTAGCCCGGGTGAAGCCGTTCTATTCGTCGCTCGGATTGCACGAAGTTCATCATCTGAAGAACCTGCTCGAATCGGCGGGAATAGGCTGCCTGCTGAAAAACGAGGGTCTGTCCACACTCGCGGGTGAGGTTCCGTTCACCGAATGCGCGGTGCAACTGTTCCTGCTCTCCGACGACGACCGACCGGAGGCCGACGCCGTCCTGCGCGCCTGGCGCGCGGGGCCGGGTCTCGGCGCCGCATGGACGTGCACGCGCTGCCGGGAAACACTCGAACACCAGTTCAGCACCTGCTGGAAGTGCGGCTCCGAGAGGCCGCCGCCCGCTACCTGACGGCCGACGCGACCCCGAGAAGTATCAGCAGCACCAGCCAGAGCACGAGCGCGCGCCATACGAGGCCAACCGTGCTGTCGAGAAAACCCACATCTGCCTCGTCACCGGCGCCTATCTCGGGCCGTTCGACGACATCACCGTCGCGCACATAGGGGTTGCCCAAGCGCACTCCGAGCGCACCGGCACCGCTCGCGAGCACGATACCGATCGCAGGGTCCGGCCATCGCGACGCCTGCGTACGCCAGCAGTAGATCGCATCCTCGAAATCGCCGACGATCGCGAATGCCGCCGCCGTCATCCGCACCGGTAGCCACTCAAGCACGCTGAACGCCCGCGCGGCAAAGCTTCCGAATGTCGCGAGTTCCGGAGTGCCCGCTTCGCCCCAGCGCCGGCGGAGATAGGCTGAGAGGCGATAGAGCACCGCGCCGCTCGGCCCGGGAAGAATGACAAACCACACCACGACCGCAAACACATGATGGTGCGAGGCAACCAGCGCCTCTTCGATGGTGAGCCGGACGATCTCCTCTCGGTCGAGATGATCGCAGGGATGGCCGCGCCAGCGGGTCAATAGTTCGCGGGCCCGCACCAGGTCATCCTGCTTGAGCGCGAGATTGATGTCGGTGAAGTGGTGGCTGAACTGGCGAAACCCCATCATCAGATAGAGAACCGCAACATTGAACAGCAAGGCAAGTCCGTGGCTCACCCAGGCGAGCAGCGCGTATATCAGCCAGGAGCCAATGACCGCGGGCGCCACTGCCGCGATCCATCCGATCACACCGTGCTGGCTTTCTCCCGCGTTGAACTGCCGTTCGAGAAAGTCGGCGTAGCGCGCAAACGGGCCAAACACATGGTGCCGTATAGAAAGCGGCCGCCATTGTTCTAGCGCCAGTGCAGCTATCAGGGAGATGAGGGCAATCATTTCGACACGTTTTCGCGTGTCGAAGATACCATAAGGCTCCGGTTTCCCCCCGCCCGGCATTCCTCCGACCCTACGTGCGGCGCAACGACATGCCTGAAGCCAGCGAATTGAAAATAACTCCCCCCTTCGGCTACGACGAAGTGGCGCTCCTGCGCCGCACCGACCGTGTGCGCCTGCCGGCCACGAGCGCACCTGCCTTTTGCCGATCACTGAACGCGATTGCACTGTCCGTGGGTGAATTCGCCGCCGCCAGCCGCGACTATCCGATCGTCTTCGCGTCAGCTGACGGCGCGAGCGGGTTCTCCCCTGTCATCGTCCTCGGGCTCGCCGACGGGCAGAACCTTTTTGTTGACGACCAGGGGCAATGGGCTGCGGATGCCTATCTGCCTGCGTTCGTTCGCCGTTACCCGTTCTGCATATCGAGGATCTTCACCGATGGAAAGCCGCAAGCCGAGCGCGTAATCTGCGTTGCCCGGTCGCATGTTGATCCCTCCGGTGCCACCCTTTACGACGCGGCCGGCGTATCAACCCCGCAATGGGCGTCGTATGAGAAATTGCTGTCGGAATTCGAAAAGGATCTCGACTTCACCGCGGCGATGTGCGAACGGCTCGCCAAACTTGGCCTGTTCTCGTCCTTCAAGTTCCAGATCAAGCAGGGCGATGAGACCGGACTGACGCTTGAGGGCATGTACCGGATCGACGAAGCACCGCTGGCTGCCCTGACGGCAGACCAGATCAAGGCACTGGTGACCGAAGGACTGCTGCGGCGCGTCTATACCCATCTCCAGTCGCTCGAAAACTTCACGCGACTCTATTCCCGCGCAATCGCACGCGTTGCCACCGCAGCCACGGGTGCCCCGAACGCCTGACAGGACTTCGACAAACCGCGCCGGAAACGCCGAACAGCGATTTCAGCGCCGCAGAAAATTGTAGAAATTCATCACCATCCCGGCAGTCGCGCCCCAGATGTAGTACTCGCCGTAGGGTACGGCGTAGTACTCACGCTGCCAGCTGTTCTGCAGAACGGTATTGCGCTGATGGTTCGCCGGGTCGAGCAAATGCGCGAGCGGGACTTCGAACACTTCCGCCACTTCGGACCCGTCCGGCGAAAGCTCGAACAGCCCGGTGACCAGACCCACCACCGGCGTCACCCGGTAGGCGGTGACCGT